>JBAWYD010000015.1:0-28874 GCA_037143735.1 Deltaproteobacteria bacterium | reverse complement strand
ACATCGCGCTGCATGGATGGCTTGATGCCCGGTTCACTGCTGTCAATAAAGGCAATCGTCCTGGCTACCACATCGGCTTCGAGTGTCACACCTTTCGCCTGAGCCAGCGCAGCCACCTCGTTTATGGCCTCGGTCAGCACGGCACGCGCTTCCGGAACATCGCGGTAATCGCCAAACGTCATGCGCGTCAGGCTTCCCATGAGCATAACCGGTGCGATAAACACGAATTTTGTCCACAGGACTTTTAAGATATTATCGCTTATGTCAACTGTTACGCCCGCGGATTGAAGTGCGTTGTGAACGGCCTGGAGGCGCGGCGTCGTCTTTCCATTGAACTCGCCCAGCGCGATCCGGCGAAACTGGCTGTACTGGCCGATCACACCCGGCGCCTCAACCGCCACAGAACACCACGTCGTACCACCCAGCATATGCTCCATCCCCACCACCGCACCAATACGTTCAGCCGAATCTATGCCGTTCTGTAGAGAAATCACGACTGTATTTTGACCGACCAAAGGTTTGATTAATTGCGCTGCCTCATCTGTCTGATAGGTTTTGGTCGTAAAAAGAATGACGTCCACGGGTCCTGCCTCGGATGGGTTAGCGGTCACCCTGGCCGGAAAAACCGTGAAATCGCCATGGACACTTTTCACTATCAGTCCCTTCTCGCGAATGGCCTGAAGATGCGCCCCGCGTGCGATAAAGGTTACATCCTGACCGGTCCGGGAAAGCAGCCCCCCATAATATCCTCCGATACCCCCTGTACCCATAATGGCAAACTTCATATACTCCCCCTTTAGAATAAAATGTTTGACATTATAAATCTTGTGATGCTCTTATGAAAGGAGAAAAAGCAGTGAATCTGCTCCGGCTACCATTGAGAAGATCGGGCAGGCACTACAATAAAAAACCCGCTTTCTGCTAATATAGGGTCTCTTTTTTCACAGAGGTTAGCAAAATGGACAAAGAACTCATAAAAACCTATAGGTTATTTCTGAAAGACAGCATCCGCAAGGTCATCGATTTTTCTCAAACTGATCAGAACAGAAGAATTGCGCCTCCTCCCATTGAAAAACCATACCCACAAGATGCCAAACGAATTGACCTTCCCGGATATGATCAGTTGAAGCACATCGGCGAGATCGATCTTAAAACGGCTATCATAAACCGTGAAAGTCGTAGATCCTATCGCCATCAACCTTTATCCCTTGAAGAATTATCTTTCCTTTTGTGGGCTACCCAGGGAATTAGACAGAAACTTGATTCCGGCCATGCTTTAAGAACAGTTCCGTCTGCCGGATGTCGTCATGCCATTGAAACATATCTCTGTGTCCTGAACGTTCAGGATCTCGATCAGGGAATCTACCGTTACCTCCCTGTCGAGCATCAACTCCTGTTTGAATTTACTGAGGAAAATCTGAATAAAAAAATCCGTCATGCTGTTCTTGGCCAGAGGTATCCAGGAGAAGCAGCCGTTACTTTTATCTGGACAACCATCCCCTATAGAATGGAATGGCGCTATGGAATTGCCGCTCATAAGGTCATTGCAATTGACGCCGGTCATGTCTGTCAGAATCTTTATCTTGCCTGTGAAGCCATTGGAGTTGGTACCTGTTCCATAGCCGCTTATGATCAGGAAGCGATGGACATACTTCTCAGAATTGACGGGCAGGATGAATTCACGATTTATCTTGCCTCTGTCGGAAAAAAGCTTTAATAATCAATACAAAACCTGAATATTGTAAATATCTTGCCGATAAATAAAAACTCAAGAGGTAAAACAACATGTCACTCACCAAAACTGAAATTGTAAATTCAACCTACGACCACATTTGCATCCCCAAGACCAAATGTTTAGGATATAATGATGGACTATAAAATTGCAAATTACTATCTTTCTTTGAAAACAAGCGGCGATACCGACGTTATTGATATCACCACCCAGGTATCAAAAAAAGTGACCGAGTCAGGTATTACGGAGGGACAAGTTCTCATCTTTGTACCCGGTTCAACAGCGGCTATTACGACGATTGAATATGAAAGCGGCGTTGTTCAGGATTTGAAAGAAGCTGTTGAACGCCTCGCCCCGGAGGGAATCTTTTATCGACATGATGCCAGATGGGGTGATGGCAACGGTTATGCCCACGTGCGAGCCGCTCTTTTGGGACCGTCCCTGACAGTTCCTCTGGTCAATGGTTGTCTCGTGCTCGGGACCTGGCAACAGATCGTTCTTGTTGACTTCGATAATCGCCCGAGAGACAGAAAGATACTGGTGCATATTTCAGGAATCATATCAGTAATACTGGAGTGAAAAATGGCCGAAAAACTTGACCCCAAAGAACTGGTAACCTTCAGAAATGCTCTGTTGTCTGAAGTGATCCAATTTGAAGCCCTTGTCAATCTGCTGGATCGAAAGGGCATTATCGACAAAGAGGAACTGCTGGAGGAAATTAAAATTGTCCACGCATCCATCTTAAAAGCTGAGACATGAAAAGACGTAAACCTTCTAATCTGATCTATGGTGTGGATGATCCCGTACCTTTACTCACCTGTTTATTGCTGGGCCTTCAGCATAGTTTCCATGTGACGACGGCTTTGATCTTTGCCATGATAGTCGTGCAGGGTATGGGCGGATCGCAAGAGGTGGCGGGGTTTTTTATCAGCATGTCCCTTCTGGCGGGAGGGATTGCCACGTTACTCCAGGCACTGAACAAAAAAGGCATCGGCTCCGGATATTTTGCGCCGTCTGTCTGCGAGCCCGCCTATATTTCCGCCTCTCTGCTGGCCGCAAAGCTTGGCGGTCTCCCTCTGGTCCTTGGTATGACTGCCTTAAGCGGTATCTTTGAAATGGCCATCTCCAGGATCGTCCACCGCATGCGCAAGGTCTTCACACCTGAGGTTATGGGTCTGGTTGTGGCCATGGTCGGTATATCCGTTATTCCTGTCGCGGTCCGAAATTTTCTCGGCATTACGGAAAGCAGATCCGCCATCAACCCTCATGTGTTAATGGTATCCATTGTCACCCTGGGAACCATGGCCGCCATTACCGTGTGGAGCAAAGGGAAACTCCGCCTTTTTTCCGTCATTATCGGCATGGTGACGGGATATGTCGTTTCCTTTCTGACAGGCCTGCTGCCATCGGCGCATATTCAGCAAATTTTTAGCAAACCCCTTCTGGCCCTGCCCGATATAACCCTGCTTCGCTGGTCCTTCGACGCCTCTCTGGTCCTGCCCTTTGCCATTGCCAGTCTCTGTGCCTCGGTGAAAACCATCGGCAATCTGACGACGTGCCAGAAGATCAACGATGCAGATTGGAAACGACCGGAGATGCCCGGCATCAGGAACGGACTTTTTGCGGACGGTCTGGGTATGAGTGTCAGCGGCCTGATCGGCGGCATGGGACAGTCTACGGCTTCGAGCAATATCGGCCTCTCCCTGGGAACGGGTGCGACAAGCCGTCAAATCGCTTTTACGACGGGCGGAATCCTCATTGCGCTGGCGTTTTTTCCACGCTTCGCCGAGATATTCGTCGTGATGCCCCAGCCGGTCATGGGTGCTACACCGCTGTTTGCAATCTGTTTCATAATCTTTACCGGCTTTCAGATCATGATGTCACGGATGATGGATCCGCGCAAAATCTTTATTTTGGGAATCTCCATGATATTCGGCCTGAGCGTCTCCGCCCTGTTGCAGGTTTACACCCAAATCGAGAATCCCTGGATGCGTCCTATATTCACCTCGTCTCTCTATATTGCCACGCTGCTTGCCATCCTGCTAACGCTGATTTTTCAAATCGGACTGACGAAAAGAAGTCGTCAGCACCTGGAGGCGGGTAAAACAACGTATGAACATATTCGAGACTTGATGGAACAGCATGGCGCTCTATGGGGAGCGCGGCAAGAGGTGGTGAACCGGGCGGTCTCTGCCTTGAACGAACTCATGGAGATGATCGCCGCCGAGGAGTTGACGAAAAAGCCGATCCAGATGGACATGAGCTTTGATGAATTCAACCTGGATCTGATCCTTCAGTATGAAGGAAAACCGATTGACATAACGGGGACCTACGTGAAGCCGCAGTTTCTGGAGGAGAACATCTCCGTCATGCAACTCTCCCTCTGCATGATCCGCAAAGACGTGGACAGGATCGATGTCATCGAAAAAGACGGCCAGCAGCGGATTGTTCTACATTTTGATCATTGATACCAATCCTTCCCATTGCCCTGGAGAACATAAAACGGTCTGTCGAAGCCGTCCTGATCATGGCCAGGCAACCGGGGCAGGAAGACGAAATTTTCCTTAAAACGAGCTACACTGTACCCTCCTGCCGCTTCACCCACCCTTTCACATTCTTCAGCAGGTCCTTTTTGAATTCTTCCGGCGCCAGGATGACGATATTCGGAATCCAGGACTTGAGGATGTTGCGGATGGCCTCGTAATGTCCCACCCTGAACGTGACGACGAGTGACCCGTCGGGTCTTTCTTCCTTGATCTCCTGAGTCGGGAACATCTTCCGGCGCTTGAAATAATGGCTGACCTGCGCATCGATCAGAACAGTGACCTCCAGATTCATCTCTCCCGCAAACCAGATATTGGCACTGCTCCGAAGGACGGTATCCAGATCCTCCGGGGCACCCTTGAAGAGGGTTTTTGACAATCTGAAATCCCCGATTTTGTCCAGGGCATACCGCTTGAGTATCCCTGTGGCGGGCTCGTTTCCGATGAGATACCAGAACCCGCCGAAATAGACGACCCGATAGGGCTCCATGCTGACGGGATGAGCTCCCTTGTCCGCGGCATACCGGAAACTGGCCTGTTTCTTTTCCCTGATGGCCCGGACAATCCGGTTCAGAAGCGCACTGTCCAGGGGCACGGCATCGTCGATCTTCACAAAGATGGGCATGGTGGTAACACAGTCATACAGACGGTCCAGGACGCCGTCGGCCGCCTTCTTGAAGGGCTGCCCCAACTGTCCCACAATATTCTTCAGTGCCACCACCAGGGCCAGCTCTGTGTCGTCAAAGACCTCCAGGTTCTTCACAAGATCCTTGCTCATCTGATGGATACCTTTCTGAACTTCATGCAGAGGAAAGCCGGATTCCTTCAGCAACAGGAGGTCCCGTTGGATCGTCCGGGGCGTGGTCTGAAAATGCTGACCCAGCCAGGTGCTGGAGACCTTCTCCTTCTCCATGAATATCCTGAGTATCTGGCCCAGACGGATCAGTTTCGTCTGCGTACTTCTGTCACGGCTCATCGTTTGTTCTCTCCTGTCCTCAAAGAAATAATGATGTTCCGAAAATAATGCGACCTGCGTTTGTCGTTGAGCCCTTTCATTATCAGCAAGGATCTAATAAAATCAATCCAAAAGTGGGAAAAGGGGGTGCTGTATTGACAGACAAGGTTCTTACAGATGAGGAGTTTATCACAGCGTTTGAGGAAACTAAACCCAAAACACATTCAATGATTATCACCAAGATTGATCCAAATTTGGACAGATTTGTTACCCTTGAAGAGATACAATCCAAACTAAGGGAACATCAATTTGCGGTCGCTTATTATGTGATACTGGAGGATGCTTTATCAAATGGTGACTTCGTTCTATGCAATAGCGGACCACCGCCGACAGACATATCGCATTGTGAGAAAAGGACAGCCAGACATCATGTCCATGAGGCAGTAAATCAATTCTACTCGGAAGCTCAAGCAATAGGCTTGAGCTTCTCATGGAGTGTTGATTATTACTCCAAACGATTCCTATAGTCCGGATCTGAATGAACCGTGGCTTATCATCAGAGAAAAGACAGGTTGGGATCGGGTGCTCTGTGCCCATGAAGCAGCGTATTGTGATCGCCTCAAAGAGCAATCCTCTTCTTTCGCCGATATTTCCGGTATCAAGGATTAAGATTTCAATTGACATGCACCGGGGTGTAGTGTATTGTAATACAGGAGGTGTGAACATGAGAACAGTCCTATCCATCAGCCTGCCGGAAAAGATGGCGGAAGAACTCAACGCCTTTGCCCGGGAAACGGGACGGAATAAAAGCGATATAGTCAAGGAATCTCTCAGCATCTTTCTCTGGGAGACGCAACTGAGCAGGGCGCAGAAGTTGTTCTCCGCCAGGGCCAGGGTGTCGGGAATACTCACGGAAGAGGATGTCTTCCGGGAGATTTCATGAAAGCGGTTTTTGATACAAATGTACTAATCGCTGCTTTTGTAACAGACGGTCTGTGCGCCCGAATTCTTCGTCGGGCACGTGTCGGCGAATTCGAATTCATTCTCGGCATTCCCGTTCTCCTGGAATTCCAAAGGATTCTGAAAGAGAAGTTTGCATTCAGCGATGCGGATATATATTTCTTTTCCTCCATCCTCGATGAAGCGGCAACATCCAGTCGGCCGGATGTCTCTGTGGCGGGTGTCTGCCGCGATCCGGATGATGACGCCGTCCTTGCCTGTGCCGTCAAATCGGAGGCCGACTATCTGGTAACGGGCGACAAGGATCTTCTCGTCCTCGGCCATTACGGGAAAACGAAGATTCTCACTCCGAGGGAATTCGAAACCCTTTTCAGCGATTGATCATAATCAAGGGTCATGAACCGAAACGTCTGATGAGAATTGAAGATGCAGAAGATCAAAGGCATTATCCATTACTCTGCCTCCGACGTCGTCAATTTTCTTGACTGTGAGCACCTGACGACGCTGGATCTAATCAATCTGGAAACCCCACTTCCACAGACCGAGGATGACGATGAGGCGCTTCTTTACCAATCCAAAGGGATTGCCCATGAAGCAGCGTATTTTGATCGTCTCAAAGAGCAATCATCTTCTTTCGCCGATATTTCCGGGATCAAGGATAATCTGGATGGAGCGGTCAAAGCAACCCGTGACGCCATGCACGCCGGGGCGGAAATCATTTTCCAGGCCGCCCTGCGCGCCGGCTGCTTTATCGGCCACGCGGACTTTCTTAGAAGGGAGCATACGCCTTCTGATCTTGGTGCTTTCAGCTACGAAGCCGTGGATACAAAGCTTGCCCGCAGAACCAAATCCAAGTTTCTAATTCAGCTCTGTTTTTATTCCGAGCTCATTGCCAAGGTTCAAGGACGCGATCCCGTTATGATGCACGTCGTCCTGGGTGACAGACGTGAGGAGGCCTTTCGCTACGCTGATTACTCCAAGTATTATGAATCACTTAATCGGCGCTTTCTCATCAGGGTTCAAGCCGGTGCCGGCAAAACCTACCCTGACCCCTGTGAACGTTGCGACACCTGCCGATGGCGAAACCTGTGCGAGGAACGCCGACTCCAGGACGACCATCTCTGCCAGGTGGCCAATATCACGAGATTGCAGATCAGGAAGCTTGCCGAGCATGGCATCAAGACTTTAGCGTTTCTTGCCGGATTGCGGGAAAACGAGCGCGTCCCGACAATGGCCCCGGAGACGCTCGCCAAACTCCGTCATCAGGTGGTGCTGCAACACAAGAAACGGCAAACCGGAATAGATCATTTTGATCTGCTGCCATTGGATCCAAAAGGGAAACGCGGTTTTTTCAGACTTCCGAAACCCGATGCCGGGGATATCTTCTTCGATATGGAGGCAGACCCCCTGGAGGAAGGCGGGCTGGAATACCTCTTCGGGGTTTACTTTCTTGACCACGGCAAGCCCCGTTTCCGGAGCTTCTGGGCTCATACACAGTATGAAGAAAGGCGAGCCTTTGAACAGTTCATGGATTTTGTCGCCAAACGTCTGAATCAATACCCAAACGCACACATTTACCACTATGCTCATTACGAAGAGACGGCGTTGAAGCGGTTGATGTCTCTCCACGGGATACGCGAGGCCGAGGTAGATAATCTTTTACGTTTCGGAAAACTCATCGACCTCTGTAAAGTGGTTAGGGAAGGGATGAGAATATCTGAGCCCCGATATTCCATCAAAAATGTCGAGCGCTTCTATATGGATGCGCGATCAGGTCCGGTCAAGGACGCAGGAATAAGCATCGTCTATTACGAGCGTTGGAAGGAGACCGGGGATACGAAGCTGCTAAAGGAGATTGAGCAATATAATCGTGATGACCTGAGATCAACTTATAAACTCCGTCAATGGCTTCTAACCCTGCGATCGGATGAGCTCCCCTGGGCGAATGATTCGGCAAAATCCTTGACGGCGTCTCAGCAAGATATCCGTGAATTGAATGAAGTTGAATTGCGGCTGGCACATTACCGGGAACGGCTTGTTGATCCCCTTCCCGGAAACCGTGATGCGTGGACAGAACAGGATGGACTCAAAGAACTCACCTATCAGCTTCTGGATTTTCATCGGCGCACCGAAAAACCGGGATGGTGGTCTCTTTTCACCCGGCAGGAAATGACGGATGAAGAGCTTGTCGATGATGTTGAGGCTATCGGGGGATTGGTTATAGATCCGAAAAAGTCTCCCCAGCAGGTTAAGCGGTCGTTCATTTACACATACTTATTTCCGGAACAGGAAACGAAACTGAAAACAGGCGATCCCTGCGTCCGCACGGATACCCTCGACAAGGTTAATAACGTAGTCGTCAGGGAGGACGGCTGTTGCTTAACATGCACCTATCCCATGAGCAAAGGCCAATTGCCGGAGAAAATGAATATTGGTCCGAGCGGGCCGATATCAACAAAACCACTTAAAGACGCGCTTTTCCGCTTTGCCGATCATCTTATCGAGGGAAAGAAGAGATACATGGCCCTGGAGTCTATAATGCGTCAAGAGATTCCACGCATCAAAGACCATCCTGAGGGTATGGCGATTATCAATGAATCACTGGAGCTGCTGCCCCAGATTATCGAAACGGTGGCCAAGCTTGATTCCAGCTACGTCTTCATACAGGGACCACCCGGTTCCGGGAAAACATATAGCGGTTCCCGCGTTATCGTGGAACTGCTTCGCCGTGGCTGCCGCATCGGCGTCTCATCGAACAGTCATAAGGCCATCAACAATCTTCTCAGGAATGTCGAGGCCGTTGCGAGTCAACAAAACATTCAATTTGGCGGGGTAAAGAAATCGACGCGAGACAAGGCCGAAAGCGAATTTAACGGCGATTTCATTCAAGATGTGTTCGACAATGATGATATATTTGGCGGAAATTGGCAGCTCGTTGCCGGTACCGCCTGGTTGTTCTCCCATGAAAATATGGACCAATCCCTGGATTTTCTTTTTGTTGACGAAGCGGGACAGGTTGCCCTGGCCAATCTCATCGCTATGGGAACAAGCGCCAGAAACATTGTCCTCCTCGGCGATCAGATGCAACTTGGCCAACCCATTCAAGGCGTTCATCCGGGGAGATCTGGGGAGTCATCTCTTGATTATTTACTGAACGGAATAGCCACTATCCCGCCCGAGCGGGGAATATTTCTTGGAACGACATGGCGCATGCATCCGGATGTTTGCCAGTTTATCTCGGAGGCAGTCTATGACGGCCGCCTGAAACCAGATGTTTCCAACAGTATACGATGCCTGATAATTGGGAAAAACGCCCATCCATTTCTCAAACCTACGGGTATCTGCTATATACCCGTCGAACATGACGCCTGCTCCCAGCGCAGCCAGGAAGAGGCCGATATTGTTATGAAGTTGTACGAAAACATTTTGATGCAGCATTATCTGGATAAGAAGGGAAATAAACATCGGATTACCAATGAGAACATCCTTATCGTGGCGCCTTACAATATGCAGGTAAATCTTCTGAAGACAATGTTGCCGGAGGGTGCGCGGGTGGGCACGGTGGACAAATTCCAGGGACAGGAGGCCGAGGTGGTGATCATATCGATGGCAACTTCAAGCGGCGATTACCTGCCACGGTTCATCGAATTTCTTTACAGCAAAAACAGGCTGAACGTTGCGATCTCCAGGGCGAAATGCCTATCGATCCTCGTTGCAAATCCTGCCTTGATGTCTATCCGCTGCACAACGGCGGAACAGATGGCGCTGGTGAACACACTCTGTTGGGTTAAAGATTATTCAGATAGCGCGTGACCCTTCTCCATGAAAACTCTGAGGAGTTCCCATCAGGAAGCAAAAGGTGCCTCCGGCCTGGGGCGATACGCCGTCCGGACGTATCCGGGCTGGCATCGTCATGTCCTCGCCTGCCTGCTCGCCCATTTCCTGCACGGGTACGGACTGCAAGAACCGGACGGCTGCCGCCCGCCAGCCAAATGATTCCCCCCGCCAGCTGTTCTGTGCACAGAACTTATCTATGTACACGCGATAATTATACTAATAACTGGCACCGCTCCCGTTTTGGGGCTCGAAAAGGTGGGTATCGTGAATGTAAAGCATTAATATGACTTGCTTTTGGTAGGCCAAAATATAATAAGAGTGCGTTTATCAAACCCTTTGCGGGTAACTCGCCTTTCAATAAATCCGATCTAAGCGGATATTACGACAGTTATAATGGGGGCGGCGCTATACGCCAATGGCAAAAAACCCGCATGGCCAAGGGAAAGCTGCCCCGTATAACCGACCAAAATCTTCAACCCCACCGCTCACCCCACAATGCCTCTCTGAGGCCCGATGACCGATGGATTCTGCGCTGGATGGCTGTGAGAAATACATCTTCTTTTCCCCAGACTTGAATTTTCTTTTTCGCTCTGGTGACAGCCGTGTAGATCAACTCCCTCGTCATCACCTGGATGTCCCTGTCTGGCGTTATGAAGAGAACTTCGTCAAATTCAGAGCCCTGGCTTTTGTGCACGGTCATGGCATAGACCGTTTCATGATCCGGCAGGCGGAGGGGCGGAAAGCTTCTGAGCGGTCCTTCCGTCTCGGGGAAAAAAACCCTTAACTCTCCGTCGCTTCCATCCGTCTCCATGGCGATTCCGATATCACCGTTGAAAAGCCTCAGATTGTAGTCGTTTCTGGTGATCATGACGGGGCGGCCGGGATACCACCGTCCAATTCTCTCTATCAGGCCTTTTTTCTGCATGATCCGTTCAATCAGAAAATTCAGGTTATGGACGCCGTAAGGTCCCTCCCGAAGGGCCGTAAGTATTCGGGATCGGCTGAAGTGATCAAAGGCCTTTAGGGGATCAGCAGCTTTCAGATAAACGTCATATCTTCCCGTGATCCAGTCTTCGATATAGCGGAGTAGTTCATCCGGCCTCGGCAGGTTTTTCCAGACGATGTCGCTGTAGGATTCTTTTTTAATGAGATCAAGGGTATTGTCGGTTTCTCCGGCGTTGACGGCCCGGCTTACGGCATGAATGCCGCTCGTTTCGTGAAACCGGTAGCTTCTGGTGAGCTGAACGATGCAGTCGCTGATGCTCTCCGAAGTGGGGCCGGAATGGTTTTCCGTGAAGTTTTCACCCGTCACGCGGCGGCAGACGTCGATGAATCCCTGGGAAAAGCGGTGGACGTTTCCCGTGTCGCAAATGTCGCCGAGGACAGAACCTGCCTCGACGGAGGCAAGTTGGTCTTTGTCTCCCAGGAGGATCAGGCGGGATTGAGGGCGGAGTGCCTTTGTCAACTTCGAAAAAAGGGCCAGATCCACCATGGAGGCCTCATCGATGACAACTACATCGTAGGGCAGGGGGTTATCCTCATTGAAGCGGAAATAGGGCGAATAAGGGATGGTTTTCAGGAGCCTGTGAATGGTGGATGCCTCCTCCGGGATGGCCGCCTTTACGGCGTCACTGCAGTTTAATGTCGCCTTTGCTTCTTTGATCGCTTCCTGGAGGCGCGCCGCCGCCTTTCCCGTGGGGGCGGTGAGGGCAATGTTCAATGTGTCATTCCCGCTCTGTTCGATAAGAAGGGCCAGAATCTTTGCCACGGTGAAGGTCTTGCCCGTTCCCGGTCCGCCGGAGATGACACACAGCCTGTTTCTGAGTGAAGAAAAGGCGGCCACTTTCTGCCAGTCCGTCTCTCCTTTTCCGTCACCGTCTGTGCTGGGGAAAATGCGATCTAAACTCTTCTTCAACTGAGGTTCGTCTAAGGTCTCTATTATGGCCGTTGCCATGTTTTTCAAGGCATGGGCAAGGCGTGTTTCATAGTCCCAATATCTAAAAAGGTACAGACGGGCGCCGTCTAAAATGAGGGGTTTTGCGTCGCCGGGGCTTCCCACCACGGGGCTTTTCTCCAGGGTTTTCAGCCAGGCTTTCAGGTGAGGGCAGGTCCGGGGTTCCGATTCTCCAAGCTCGATAGGTTTTCCTGCCAACTCTGCGAGATCAATGCAGATATGCCCATCGCCGCGGTAGCGGCTGACCAGGGACGCCGCCAGAAGGAGAAGCGCATCGTTCGTTCCGTCGAGCCTGCCGATGAACCGGGCGAACCGGTAGTCGAGCTCTGAGAGGAATTGGCGTTCATACAGGTTGTCGATAGTAGCTTCGTTCATAATTTTCAATTGGCGATCAGTGTGTCGCCCAGATAATCAATCGTTTCTTTCGTCGGTCTGTCCCGAAAAATTCCTGTGTCCGCAACGTTTGACGGATCCACGCCCCGCAGGAACATATAAAAGACGCCTCCGAAATGGGTGTCATAGTCGTATCCGGGCAGGCGCATCTTCAGGTACCGGTGAACAGCGAGAACATAGAGGTGATACTGGAGGATGTAGAATTCCTCCTCCATGATTTTCGTCAGCGCCTCCGGCTTGTAGTCATCCATAGAAGGGCCCAGGAAATTGGACTTCCAGTCGATCAGGTAGAAGCGCCCGTCATGGCGGAACACAAGGTCCATAAACCCCTTCATGAATCCCCGCACCGGCTGGAAATTGAGACGGCCGATTTTTCCGGGAAAGTTGGGATAGGGCGACATGCCGCATTGGCTGAAGGTTTTTTTCAACGTGTCCGGCGTAAGCCTGTTCAGAGGAAAGTAAAACTCAAGCTCGTTCAAGCGATTCTCTTTTCCCACGTTGGATAGGGCAGGGGCCTTTAATCCGGGTTGCAAAGGGCAGCAGACCACGCGGCCGATCATCTCGCAAACGGTTTCCTGCCATTGAGAATCAAAACCATGCTGTTTCAATTTAACGGCCACGAGATTTTTCGTCTCGTCGGTGTCAGGGTTGGTGAAATCGACGTGTTCCAGAATGTCATGGAGAAGGTTGCCCGCCTTTGCCCCTTTCGGAAAGGCAAACATGCCTCTCGCTTCTTTCGGATAAGGCGTCTCCCTTGGCGTAGCGCCGCCGTCCCGGTCGGGAAGATCCGTCGCGTCTTCCGGTGTAACGCCTGGTAGATGGATGCGTTCTGAAAGAAGGTAAGAGAAGCTGGCAATGCGCCTGTCCCGGTCGGTGATTCCCGGAAAAACGCAGCAGGAAAGCTTCTCCGGAATTTCTGCAGTTGGCGCCGGGGCCTCGCCGGAAGGTTCCGGTATGTCATACACACTTATGGCGCCGTCTGCCCTCGCGGCGATGCTTTCCAGGTCAAGCCGCATGTCAGTATCCGAAAGATTTTTAAATTTGGTCTCCGTTGCCTCTACGATGTCCGTGGCGCCGTCATCCGGCGGATGAAGGACATAGGCCAGGGAAGATGTTCCTGCGTCCTTAAACGGCCCCCATGCGAGGTAGCAGCGGTTTTTTGCACGGGTGAGGGAGACGTAGAGGAGGCGGATGTTTTCTGCGAGGCTCTCTTTTTCCGCGAGGGATTTGTCGTAACCGGCTGCCGGATCGAGGACAAGGTTCAACCGCCAGTTATCTTCCGGATCATGATAGGTAAATTCCTTTGTTTTGTCTTTCGAATGACCCCAGTTGAACGGGCAGAAGACGACGGGATATTCCAGCCCCTTGCTCTTGTGGATGGTGACGATCTTAACGGCGCGGGCATCGCTTTCAAGGCGAAGCTCGTGCTCTTCCAGACGCAGCGTGTTTTCGTCCCGCTGACGGGCAAGCCATTTGATCAGGCCGGTCATTCCAAGCTTTTGTCCGATCGATTCCGTATGAAGAACCTCCATCAGGTGAAGGACGTTCGTCAGGCGGCGTTCGCCATCGGGATAGGTCAAAAGACGTTCCCGAACCTTTTCTTTTGAGAGGAAATGGCGGAACATCGCGATAAATCCGTACCGTTCCCAGAGGTCATTGTAGTCGCGAAACCGCGTGACCCAAGCTTCCCAGTCGGATTCGCTTTCACTGAGTCTTTCCAATCCTTCCCCTGTAAGCCCCAGCATATCCGTCGACAGGGCGACACGCACCAAGCCATCGGAATGGGGTTCCGCGATCCCCGCAAGGACTCTTGCCATTTCCAGGGATTCATGGGTGTCGAAAAGATTGCCCGTGCTGTGAAGGACGCTGTGAATGCCTTTATTTCTCAGGGCGTCTTGGACGAGGCGCGCCTCCCGGTTTATCCTGACCAGGACGGCGATGTGCCCCTCACAGAGCGGTTCAGCGCCGATCATCGCCCTTTTTTCTCTGCCCAGTTGAAGAAGGTGGGAAATTTCTGCGGCGAGGGCGCCCACGATGAGATCCGCCGTGAGGTTCTTATTGGTTTTAGCCCCTTCATCCTTCAGGCGGTCTGTATGGATGAACCACAGGTGAAGGGGGGGCTCCGTACAGCCGTCAACGGTGAGCAGTGTTCTGTCCTTGACGTTCCCCGCGTCGGCGCTTTCAAAGGGAACCTCATCGTAGAGAAAGGCCTTTCTCCCCGGCGTTTCGAATATGGTGTTGACGGCGCGCACGAGGTCGGGCTCGGAACGCCAGTTGCTCGTGAGGGTATAGCGGGTATCGACGTGACGGGAAGCCCGCATGTAGGCGAAGAGATCCGCCCCGCGGAAGCTGTAAATGGATTGTTTGGGATCACCGATGAAAAAGAGGGGGGAGCCTTCGAGTCCAAAGATATTTTGAAAGATGGCATACTGAATGGGGTCCGTATCCTGGAATTCATCGATGAGGGCGGCGTGATAGCGCTTCCGGATCAATCCAGCCAGCTCTTTCCCGCCATCCCGGTCCAGGGCTTCCCGAAGGTTATTGAGGAGATCGTCGAAAGACTGGATGTTTTGCCGCTCTTTTCTTTTCTGGAGCTCTTCCCGCGCGTACCGGAATATGTCCGCCTTCAGGAAAATCAACTGTCCTTCAATCTGGGACTCAAGCTCGGACGCCGTCTTGTTCAGATGTTCGCAATCGTCGAAGAAGGGGTGTTCCGGGGTTGTTTTGCCTTTGTTGGTGGCATTATTCAGATAGCATGAGGTGAATTTGTCGAACCCGTTGAAGGGGAGGAGAGGCGACTCCGAATCCACATAACCGTCCATCATGGCCATGAGGGCTTCAGGGTTCTTGTATTTTGTTTTGTTTAATCCGGGGTCGCTCAGTTTTTCGGTAATGTCGTTCCGGACGCTACGCCATGTCACGCGAACCTTTTCACGCGCCTGCCTGAAGGGGGTCAGGGCATCGAGGGAAACGGGCCGCGCTTCGGGAATAATCCGCATTTCCGAGTTGAAAAGTTTACCCTTGATGAGTTTCTGAAAGTATTCAGGATTAATATTATTGTTCAGGGAATAAGATGTAAACTCCTTTGGGGCTTCGTAAAAATGCATTCTCCAAAAATCATGAACGATTTCTTCATTCAGGGCGCGTTCATCGGGAACCAGCTCCGTGTCAAAGAGGCTCATGCTCTCGAAGGCGTTTTCATGAAGGGCCCGCTGGCAGAAACCATGAATCGTGTAGATGGGTGCTTCGTCGAAATCCCTCAGGGCTGCCCGAAGAATTCGTAGGGCTTCCCGCCGCTTCTCACGAAAAGGAATGTCATTCCCGTAACGTTTCACCAGCCCGTCAAGAAACGGGTCCGCATGCCCTCCCTGGGCGAAGGCATGAATGGCCGCACGAATTGTCCGGCGGATGCGGTCACGCAGCTCTTCCGTCGCCGCGACGGTATAGGTGACGACGAGAATCTCCCCGACGGAAAACCGCTTTTCAAGAAGGAGACGCAAAAATATCCCCGTGATGGCGTATGTTTTTCCCGTACCGGCGCTCGCCTCGATGAGATTGGTCCGCTCGAGAGGGCTGTTTATGAGATCAAATTTCCGCGATTCTTCCATTATTTTATCTGCTCTTCATGTTTTAGCATGGGCTCGTATAGGGTTGTGGCCAGTTTTCTGAATTCGTCGTCCAGGGGGTCGATCTCTTTGAAGCACAACGCATAGTAGGGATTGTCTTTTTCTCCGAATTCGTAGGCATCCCATTTGCCTGAGGCGGCCCTCATCGCATTATCAGTCTCTTTTCCGCTGGCCATTCTTTCGGCATAAAGCAAAGATGATTCTGGAAAGAAATGAATAGGTTGACGAAGACCTCTCAAGTAGATGTTTAGATAAAAACGGAGACACATTTCCGGTTTTTCTACCGGCGAATAGCGGTATGATCTGTCTTCAAAAATAGCGAACGTATGAGCTGCCTCCGTGTTTGAACGGAGATGATTGAAAACGAGGTGTGAAATCCAGGCCCTGAGGCGATCACGCCCTTTCATTTTCGCCGCGCGATAACAGACCAGACCTTCAGGATAGACATTGGTCAGCCTTCCGGTAAGATGAAATCCGTCTAATTCAATATCCACTTTTGTGGGCTCTATGGGGCCGCCCTCAATGCGGGGACGAATTTTCCTGACAAACTCTTTTGCTGATGCAGACAGGCCATCGTAGAAACACACGCCCGGAGCGCCGTGGGGTAACCTTCCTGATGCCTGCATGACTGGAAATACATCGAAAAGTGCGTCTTCATCAAGGGCCCTCCCGACAAGGTCCTGCCGGATGATAAACCGCTCCAGGTGATTGAGTGCAAACGGTTCGGTGTCATCCGCGACGGCAGGCTCTTCTGTCAAATAGATGCCCAGCCGCCGGTTGAGTAAAAATCGTACCGGGTTGCTGAAAAAAACGATCAACGATTCCAGGTCAAGAGTTTTCCATTCTGCTTCCGGCTCAGATAAAACGGACGCTATGAATGCATAGGGCTCCCTGGCACCCGAAAGGGCGCTTTGGGCGGCACGGAAATTTTCCTCTGAATAGCTGAAGAGCCGCTCTTTCCCGGAAAAATAATCGGGACTGAACGCCTGGAGGCGATGTGAAACGACAATTCTTTCCCGGACGGCTTCCCCGAATCCCTCCTCGATGTAATCCAGAAGTTCGCTCACCAGAACCGACGGGGGGCGAAGGCTGTTGTCCTTCAGGCTCTGGCCGACATAGCTGATATGGAGTTTCATGCGGGCCGACAGAAGAGCTTCAAGAAACAGGTACCGGTCGTCCGTGCGTCGCGAACGGTCGCCAATGCGGGGCGAGGCGGCCATGAGATCGAATCCGAGCGGGCGCGATTGGCGGGGGTAGGCGTCATCGTTCATTCCTATAAGGCAGATGACCTTGAAAGGGATGCTCCGCATGGGAAGTATGGCGCAGAAGGTCACGCCCCCTGTGAGAAATCCCGCCCCAAACCCCTTCTCTTTAAGGTTTTGTCTGAGCCAGGCTTTGATCACGTCGAGGTCCACCTTTTCATCAAATCCGGATGTCGTCTGAATGTCGAGAAGTTCATGAATAACGCGACGGATGGCCTGAATGTCTCTCAGGTGACGTTCATCATCGGAAAAGAAGGTATCGAGGATGTTGAAGAGCGTATCGGCCCACCCGTTCAGGGTTTTCTTTTCTTCGAGGTCTGTCGTGTGGCGAAAGAGCGTTTCCGTAAATCCCAAAAAATTCCCCAGGGTTTCCGTATTTCCCCCCTCGATATCATTAAAGGGCAGGATATCCATAAAAAGGCCATCTTCCGATTCGGATGGCAGGGCATAGCCGAGAAGCATCCGGTCTATGCCCGCCCGCCAGGTGTTCCAGGGAAACGCCGGCAGGCCGAGCTTTTGCCTGCTTTCCGTGTCGATTCCCCAGCGGATGCCTGTTTCCCGAATCCAGTGATAGATGAGAGTGAGCTCTTCTTCCTCTATGGAAAATCTTGAGCGTACCGCATCGGCTTCGAGGATATCCATCACACGTGATGCTTCATACCGGCTTCCCGCCAAATCAAGGAGGCGGATGAATGTGTCGATAAGGCCACTTTCACTGAGAAGCCCTCTGTCGGCGATGGTGAAGGGAAGCCGGCGGGGATCATCAGGAGGTATGGAAAAGACGGCTTGGACAAAGGGCGCGTAAAGCTCGATATCGGGGATCATGACGAGGACATCGTCGGGCCTGATTCCGGGGTGCTTTTCGATAAGATCGAGTAGGGCGTCCTGAAGCGCCTCGATCTCCCGAAGGGGGCTGTGACAGGAGTGAACCTGGATCGAATCGTCCGCTTCATAAATGACAGCGTTATCTTTACTGCTTCTTTCTCTCAAATTCAGAATGTCGGACTGGATCGCCGCAAGGAGGGTTGCCTCTCCAGGATCTTCGAAGGCGGATGTTTCTTCGGAAGGGATGTCTCCCGCCAACTGGAAAAACTCCCTGCCGAGGGCGCCCATGGAGGCAAGAAGGCGGTTTCCCGTTTCCAGATACAGATCATCGGGCAGAACATCCTTTGATTTCCCGACCGCCGTCAATCGGCTCATTTCCCGGTCGGAGACGATGTCTCCCCAGAATTCCCGGCACGGGTTCATGAGAAAAAGGTTCACGTCGATGACGGATGATAAAGCGGAAATGATCTGGATGTGAAAGGGCGGAAGGGCTGAAATGCCGAAGATGGAAATTCTTTCGGGCATGTTCCGGGGGGAGATGCCCCCATCCTTCATGGAACGGAGAAACGCGTCATACAGGGCGGCCCTGTGACTCGCCCCGTTTTTTTTGACCAGTTCACGCCAGAGAGTCGACTGCCAGTGGTCTTCAAGGCCGCGATCCCATCTTAATATCATGTTCGGCCGGAAGAGGAGGTATTGATCGTAAAGATCGGCGACCCGGGAGGAGAGCTGAAACAGTTTCAGATCGGACTCGGCGGCGCCCATATAGGCTTTCAGTCCTTGAAATCCCGGATGGTCAAGAAGGGATGGGAGGAGGCGCATGATATCCCACGTCATGGTCATGGGTTCGTATGGCGAATGCTCCGGCGTGTGGGAAAGGGTCTCCCTGAAGACACTATGAACGAAATGAATGGGGTAGGGGAACCGGACATTGGCAGAGATGCCGTGTCGCCGCGCAATCTCCATGGACAGCCAGCGCTCCATGCCCTTGCTCTGCACAAGAATGATCTCAGCGGCAAGCGGTTGTGCCAGGGGGACTTTCAGGACGTCCGAGAGATGCGCCACCAGAATTTCCATCCGGTTGCTTGTGAAGAGATTTAATCCCGGCATGAGCGTCGTCATTACAGAAAGAAATAATCTTCCAAAATTTCGTTATGATCGAAGACTATGGGCTGAGGGAGATGATTTCTGTTAAAAAGGCCGACTTCCGCCGCATCATCCGCAGCTACAGGCGTTCCGGCGGCTCTGGCGATAAAAACGGTGGAAATGGCGTGGTGGCGGCGGTCCCTGTCGGGTCGAGAATATGTGTGCAGTTGCCTCACCAGTGTTACATCCATGCCTGTTTCCTCTTTTGCCTCTCTCATGGCGGCGTCTTCGAGTGATTCGCCGTAATCCACAAAGCCACCGGGAATGGCCCATCCGATGGGTGGATTTTTACGTTTGATCAGGACAATTCCCCTGCCTTCGACCTCGATGATGATGTCCACCGTAGGAAGAGGGTTTCTGTAACTTTCCGTTTCCGCGCCGCAGTCGGCGCAACGTCTTTTTATTTTGGTGGCCATGGAATAATTAAAGACAATCTTTCATTTCCCTTTTTGTATGGATAACCTCTTCTCAAGAGCGGCCAGTTCATCCCGGAGGGCTTGTGGAAGCCGGTCTCCGAATTGATTATAGTGTTCTTTGATGCTTTCGACCTCTTTTAGCCAGTCTTCGGTATCCACCTTAAGAAGTTCAGCCATATCTTCATCAGATACGTTCAGCCCTGAGGTATCGATAGCTCCGGGAGCAGGCACATAACCGATGGGAGTTTCCACAGCTTTGCCCGTTCCTTCAATTCGCTCGAAAATCCATTTCAGGACCCTGCTGTTTTCACCATAGCCAGGCCATAACCACCTGCCGTCAGGGGTTTTGCGGAACCAGTTCACGTAAAAGATTCTGGGTAGCTTGCTCTCATTCGACTTTTTGCCCGTTTCAAGCCAGTGAGCAAAATAATCACCCATATGATAGCCGCAAAAAGGAAGCATGGCAAAAGGGTCTCTGCGCAATTCGCCGACTTTCCCTGCCGCCGCCGCCGTTTTTTCCGAACTGGCAATAGAACCCATGAAGGTTCCATGTTGCCAGTTAAATGCCTCATGAACCAAAGGAACGATGTTGGCGCGGCGTCCGCCAAAGAGAAAAGCGGAGATGGGCACACCTTTCGGGTCTTCCCATGAAGAATCGATAACAGGACACTGACCCGCCGGAGCGGTGAAGCGTGCATTTGGATGAGCGGCAAGACGGCCGCAACCGGGCGTCCATGGTTGGCCCTTCCAGTCGATGAGTTTTTCAGGTTCTTGTTCCGTCATAAGCTCCCACCACACATCGCCGTCAGGCGTTAAGGCAACATTGGTGAAGATGGATTTTTGTGTCATGCTCATCATGGCGTTTGCGTTGGAATCCATGGACGTTCCCGGCGCGACACCGAAAAAGCCATACTCGGGATTAATAGCGTAAAGCCTTCGATCTTCACCGAATTTCATCCACGCAATATCGTCACCGACACATTCCGCCTTCCATCCGGGGATGGTGGGTATCAGCATGGCAAGGTTGGTCTTGCCGCATGCGCTTGGAAAGGCGCCGGTTATATATTTTTTTACGCCGGCAGGAGAGGTTAGACCCAATATCAGCATGTGTTCAGCCAGCCAGCCCTGGTCGCGTGCCATAACCGAGGCGATTCGGAGTGAAAAACACTTCTTGCCGAGAAGCGCGTTCCCGCCATAGCCGCTTCCATAGGAACAGATCGTTCTTTCCTCAGGGAAATGAACGATATATTTATGATCATTGTTGCAGGGCCACGGCACATCTTTCTGGCCCGGCAAAAGAGGCATGCCGACCGAATGCAGACAGGGAACAAAATCACCGGCCGGTCCGAGGACATCGAGAACCGCTTTCCCCATACGCGTCATGATCCTCATGCTGCAGACGACGTAGGGAGAGTCTGTCAGCTCCACACCGATATGTGCAATGTTAGACCCGAGGGGACCCATGCTGAAGGGGATCACATACATGGTGCGTCCCTTCATGGAACCGTCATAAAGGGCTGAGAGGGTTTTTTTCATTTCCACGGGATCGCACCAGTTATTTGTCGGCCCTGCGTCTTCTTTCCTTATGGAACATATGTACGTCCTGTCTTCCACGCGGGCCACGTCGGCGGGATCAGACCTGCAGAGATAACTGCCGGACCTCTTTTCATCGTTGAGCTTGATAAATGTGCCGGACTTCAGCATCAGTCCGCACAGGTCGTCGTATTCTTTCTGCGATCCGTCGCACCAGTGAATGTGATCCGGCTTGCACATGCAGGCCATTTCGTCTACCCATTTCATAAGCTTTTGATTTGACGTCATAACCATCCTTCTATTGCGGAGTATTTAAAGATTGGTGAGTATAAAGAAGAGGGTATAGCGTGTCAAGAGGAAAAGCTTCTTACGATGCTTTGATAAAATCTTGACAATTGAAAAGTGATCAATTAGCGTGCTACGATAACAAGAGACAATTAAGGAGAATGACCATGATCGGCGTACTGATAACAACCCATGGAAAACTTGGATGCGAATTGATCCGGGCTGCAGAATTAATAAAAGGTAGTTTAAAGGGTGTAAGCCATGTTTCGGTAGATCAGACCAAAGGGGTTGAAGATTTAAAGAAAGAAATCAGTTCGGCCATTAAGAAACTGGAACAGGGTCAGGGAGTCTTGATATTAACGGATCTTTTCGGAGGCACTCCGTCAAACATTTCTCTTTCCTTTTTGAAAGAAGGAAAGTTAGAAGTTCTCACGGGTGTCAATCTGCCTATGCTCCTCAAAGTTTCCGATTCGAGGGAAGGAATGAAACTGAATGAATTCGCCTCATATTTAAAAGACTATGGCAAGAAGAATATTTATCTCGCCAGTGAGCTTTTAAGTAAAAAAGTGAATGGATAAAGTCAATCCTTCTGCTCCTTCGTTAGGACATATTCATCAAACCATTCGTCATGCATCATCAAACCGTTGAGATATCTTTCATGGTCACAAGGGATCTGGACGAAATCATATCAATCGAAAACGCCTCATTTTCAACGCCATGGTCCCAAAATATGTTTCTTCAGGAACTGCAATTAAAAATGTCCCGTAATTTCGTCGCAAAAATTGAAATGAATCAAACAAAAGAAATTGCAGGATATATGACCTGCTGGGTCGTGGCCGGAGAAATACACATCCAGAGAATTGCGACAAGAAAAGATGTGAGAAGATCCGGAATCGCTTCTAAACTGATGGAAGAGATGATTCGTCAATCAACTGAAGACGGATGCACATGGAGCACCCTTGAGGTCGGCAGGTCGAATGAAGGCGCCATAAAGTTTTATGAAAATTTCGGTTTTTCCATTCAGGGTGTGAGGCCTTTGTATTATGCGGAAAGGGGTGAAGATGCTCTCATTATGGGGGCAGATCTTACGGAATGCAAAAAGTTGATATGCTATGAACCGTAACAAATTTTTAATTGACGGGAAGATTACTGTCAACCGGCGACTGATCAACGAACACTACCTCATGACGGTGGTCATATCCGATAATTTCCCAAAGCCTCTGCCCGGTCAGTTTGTCATGGTGAGACTGAAGGGGCGGCATGAGCCATTTCTCAGCAGGCCTTTTAGCATTTATCAGTATAATCATCAGGATGACAAGGTATTTGTTCAGATTCTATACAGGGTCGCCGGCAAGGGGACGCGTATTCTGTCAGAGCTCAAACGGGGTGCAATTCTTGAAATTTCCGGCCTTCATGGCCATCCTTTCGACATCCTGCCCCATGCCTCCAATGTGATTTTAATAGCAGGGGGTGTGGGTGTCGCTCCGATTTCATATCTGGCATCGCATTACAAAGACAATATACATAATACTGACATGAGACTATCATGTTATCTCGGAGCCAAATCGGCGAAGCACCTTTTAGGAGTTGAAACGCTCAGAATGTCCTGCTCTTCCGTAGAAATCAGTACAGATGACGGAAGTTCCGGTTATCATGGCATGGTTACGGAATCATTTGCCCGTAACGTGGCAGCCTATCCGCCGGATCAGTCCTTAATCTATGCATGCGGCCCAGCATCAATGCTGAAACGGATATCAGAGATTTTATGTGACTATCCCATTCCGTGCCAGGTATTGCTTGAGCAGCGCATGGCCTGTGGTTTCGGAGCGTGCCTTGGCTGCACCGTCGAGGTAAAGGGAGCGGGGGAAATGAAGCGATATGTGCGGGTCTGTACGGAAGGTCCCGTTTTTAATATTCATGATGTTATCTGGGGATGATCATGGACGGGCAGATTGACCAATGGAATGTTTAGAATTATGACTCCACAAAATCATGATACACCAAATATGTCGGTCAACATTGGCGGACTTTGGTTGAAAAATCCCGTCATGACGGCGTCGGGAACCTTCGGCTACGGTGAGGAATACGCTTGTTATGTTGACATCAACCGTCTCGGAGCCGTGGTTGTAAAAGGAGTGTCCCTGAATCCACGGCAGGGCAATCCGGCGCCGAGAATCATGGAAGCACCTTTTGGCATGATAAATTCCATCGGTTTGCAAAATCCCGGCGTCAAAGCATTTGTTACAGATAAACTGCCATTTCTGAAACAGTTTGACGTTGCCGTGATTGTCAACATCTTTGGTGAAACCGTCGATGAATACATGCGTATTGCCGATGCGCTGACACAAGCGGACGGCATTCATGCCCTTGAAGTCAACATATCCTGCCCGAATGTGGAAAAGGGCGGCATGTGCTTCGGCACGGATCCCGAAATAGCCCATGAGGTAACACAAAGGGTTAAATCGGTTACACACCTTCCCGTGATCGTCAAACTATCGCCAAATGTGACGGATATCGGTGAGATTGCGGATAGCGTTCAGGCGGGGGGAGCCGACGCGATTTCCCTCATCAATACCATATCCGGAATGTCAGTGGATGTCGAAAATAGAAGACCACATTTAAAAATGGTTACCGGTGGACTATCAGGACCAGCCATAAAACCGGTTGCGCTGAAGATGGTCCGGGAGGTTGTGAAAAGGGTTTCCGTTCCAGTGATCGGCGTTGGAGGCATCATGAACGCATCGGACGCGCTCGAATTTCTGATCGTCGGAGCGAAAGCCGTCCAGGTCGGCACGGCAAATTTCGTCAATCCCCGTGCGACCATGGATATCATCGACGGCATTGAAGAATATATGATGCGACATCAGATGCAAGACATGCGGGAATTGATCGGAACACTCAATGAAGAGGAGGGCTTATGTTAAGGATTTTCATTTCAACCATCATGGTAATCTTCTGGGTTTCAAACCTCTATGCCGCACAGTCAACGATTATGAACGCTGAAGGCTATGCGTGCCTGGGGGAAGACAAGTCTCGAAAGCAGACAGAAGATGCCGCCATGGCGGATGCAAAGAAGAAGGCCGTCGAGGATGCCGTCACATACGTCAGCAGTGTCACGAAAGTGGAAGACTATGCGATCGTGCAGGATATCATCAATGCCTATTCAAAGGCCGGCGTTAAAATCCTTGAGAAGAAAAGCTTCTGGTACAAGGATGAGCGTTCCGGGGATTGCCATAAGGTGCAAATCAAAGCGGAGGTTCTTCCAGACGAGGCGGCCATCAAGGAGGCGGCACTAAAAAAACCGACGTCGGATAATCCCGTTATGCCGTTGCAGGTGAGCCTCTGGACAGATAAAAAAGATTACGGAAGCGGCGATAAAATCAAGATTTATCTCAAGGGAAACAAACCCTTTTACGCCCGTGTTCTACATAGAGACACCAGGGGAGGTCATATGCAGCTCCTTCCCAATCCTTACAGAACGGAAAATTATTTTAACGGGGGCGTTATATACGAAATACCATCCGGCAATGATAAGTTTGAGCTTGAAGTCAGCCCCCCTTATGGCGATGAACAGATTATTCTCTATGCGAGCACGTCTCCCCTCGGAGATATCAATCTGAGGGCGGAAGGGGGCGTTTATCAGGTTAAAACCAGGGAAAGAGACATCGGCATCAAAACGCGAGGGGTGAAAATCAAGGGGATAGATGAAGATCCCCTTGCTAAAAAATCCATTGCTGTCACGGGAAAGAAGATCAAGCCTGAGGCGTCAGAATTTTTTGAGGAAAACCTGAAGATCCGGACAGGACAGTAAAGAACAAATGGGACGGATAGAAACCATTGGAGAGGGTGTATACCTGATCGGTGGGCCGGACATCTCCCGCTCGGACGATGCAACGTCGTTCATTATCGACTTTGACGGTGAACTGGTCATGATCGATGCAGGGGCAGGGGGAAGCTCACGGATACTGCAAAGCAATATGGAAAATGGCGGCCTTGACCCAAAGGCCATAAGCACCCTTATTCTTACCCATAACCATATTGACCATATCGGCTCGGCAGCGTATTTCAGAACAAATTTCGGTTGTAAAATTCTGATCCATGAACTCGATGCCGGCGCCGTTGAGGACGGCGACCCTGTTAGAACTGCGGCGAGCTGCTACGGTACGCATTTTCCTCCGACGCCGGTAGACGGGAAACTGAAGGGCGATCAGGAAATTCTTGCCTTCGGAAACGAAGAGCTTCACTGCCTCCATACCCCGGGACATACGCCTGGCTCCATTTCCATATATATCGACAGGGGCGGAAAGCGCATCCTCTTCGGGCAGGATATTCATGGACCCTTTCTGGATATTTTCGGATCAGATATTCACAAGTGGAAACAATCAATGGCGAAACTCCTCGCCCTTGACGCGGATATTCTATGTGAGGGGCATTTCGGTATTTTCCAGCCGAAGGAACAGGTAAAAAAATATATCACGAGATATTTGAGAAACTATGCCTAACCTCTCTAAACCATATCATTCAGGTGGGAAGTATCATTAAGTAACAATACGGTTCCCTGCCCGTTCTCAAACGATACTATCGTCTTTGATGCCATATTCACAAACATCTGTCTTGCATTTGACAGACTTAGATTCTGAATTTTGCACAGAATGGTCATGATCGCCATGCCGTGGGACACAACGAGAGTGTCTCTGGATGTTTCGAGAATCATGCCCATTACATCCCAGACCCTTTCCTGAACCTGGGCGAGGGATTCCCCGTTAGGCATAACGACGGACGCCGGATTTTCAATCCATTCCTTGAGAAATCCTCCGTGAGTTTCCTTCAATTCATGTATGGTCAGGCTTTCAAAATCCCCATGGTTGAGTTCCCGCAGCTTCAATTCGACTTTGATCTCTGCATCATGGAACCGGGCAATCGCCTGGGCCGTATCATAGGCGCGTTTCAGCGGACTTGAGTATATGGCATCTATCTTATCCTTCACCATAGACAGGGCAAGTTTCTCCACCTGCATGCGACCATAATCGCTCAATTCAACGTCCGTATGCCCCTGTATTCTGTTTTCCCTGTTCCAGAGCGTCTCTCCATGTCTGACAAGTATGAGTTTCAAAATAGTTCCTCCCGGATCTACATCATTCGTTCAATTTCCTGTATTTTCTTTTCCAACCATTTCGCGGAAACCGGGAAGGCCGTTTTTATTTCCTGAGCGAACACGGATATCTTGTATTCCTCATGCTGGATGGCAATGACTGCGCCGGAGATGGAATCGTTTTCCGGGATCGCCTGCTGGAGAAAGACCTTCAGATATTTCCAGTCGCAGCGACTGAGATCGGCAAGAATCTTCCTGTCGTAAAGGAAGTATCTATGCAGAATCTCATAGCACATTTTATACGTTAATGCGCAGGAGTGATCAAAAAAAATGAAATTTGCCGGTTAATGTCTACACCTACAAACAAATGATTTCACGGAAAGATAAGGACCGAGAATTACCACTCGAAACATGCAACATCATGTCGGAGGCATTCTCCATGCAGCTGTTCAGTCATCTTTCCTTCTCAAGAACCAGATCGTCTTCCTTTATCGAATAAACGATCCATCAGGAGCACTTAAAGGACCCCTGACCTTACTTGCATAAATTCTTTTCAACGGTCACATGGACTAATTCAGGCAAAATACTTAATCGTTCCTTATACTCTTCAATGGTATATTGTTTTCCCGTAACTAATGACACAATGCAGGCATATTGATTTTGCGCCACTTTCCACACATGTAAATCAGAAATTTTCGTATCACTATCGGATTCGATCTCTGCTTTAATCGCATTGACAAGAGGGTAATCCATTTCACGTTCAAGAAGAATATGGGAAGTGCTTCGGATTAAAGAGGCCGCCCAGCTGAGGATTAAGATCGCACCGATCATTCCCATAAATGGGTCTAACCAATTATAGTTAAAATATTTTGCACCGAGGAGCGCCACAATTGCCAAGACGGACGTTAATGCGTCCGCCACAACATGCAAATATGCCGATTTTAAATTTAAATCATCATGTGTATTATGGGAATGTGAGTGGTCGTGTTCAGGATGATGCTGATGAGGTTCATGAGCATGGTCTTTAACGTTGAGGATGAAGGCGCATGCCAGATTGATGATCAACCCTATAATTGCTACCATCAAGGCTTGATCGTAGAGGATGTCAAGCGGATTGAGGAGTCTTTCCAAAGAAGAAAAAATCATGATGACTCCAACCATTCCTAATACAATCGCACTGGTGTATGCTCCAAGTATTTCAATTTTCCATGTGCCGAACGTAAAACTCTGATCGGTTGAATATTTTCTCGCCAAGATATAGGCAAGCAGAGAAATTCCCAACGCAAAGGCATGTGTCCCCATGTGCCAACCATCAGCCAATAATGCCATTGAATTTGACACCCAGCCTACCAGAATCTCAACAATCATCATCACAAATGTAATGATAACAACAATGAGCGTTCTTTTTTCTATCGCCTTTTTCTCGATGTTGAATATATGTTGATGTTGCCACGATTCAATGTGTTGTTGATGCATTATTTTGTTTCTCCATTACTTTTAATAAAAACTTGCTTCTGTGAGGTATAAATATTCGATGGAGGCTTGTGAGTCAATGAGATAATGACCAGAAGTATTGTATGGTGTGTTGATGAGTTCAATTTGAAAGCGACTGCTTTTACCGTGCTTTGTGGATTGTTTAGTTCAGGAAGAACTCCAACCTTAGGTACGAGTCGAATACCGAGCAAAAGTTTGAAGCAAAAATATCCCGGAGTTGGTAGATGAATTTAATGGTGGCTTTCGGAGATAATCAGAGGTAAAATTGCTTCTAAAAAAGGAGGGGGCATATGATTAAAGCCAAGGACATCATGACCAAAGATGTCATTACCGTTTATCTCGATACGGAGATCATTCAGGCAGCGAAATTAATGCTGGATAACCATTTCAGCGGATTGCCTGTGGTTGACAAGAGCGGGTGTTTGCAGGGTATTATTTGCCAGTCAGATTTGATGATCCAGCAACAAAAGATTCCTCTGCCTTCTTTTTTTGTGTTACTTGATTCTGTTATTTCTTCTGACTATAACAAAGACATAGAGAAAGAAGTGAAGAAAATGGCAGCCGTTAAAGTTTCCGATGCGATGACTACTGATCCCATAACGGTTGATCCGGAAACGAGTTTGGAAGACATCGCCACATTGATGGTCAAACATAACATTCATACCTTGCCTGTTTTAGATCAAAGCAGTTTGGTCGGTATTATAGGCAAGGAGGATATACTCCGCACCCTTATGCCGACTCAGTAAAAGTAATTCATCTGAAGACAAGTGAGCATTTCCACTTCTAACCATGAAGGTTCCGGTCAGTCGGGTATGTGTGTA
>JBAWYD010000014.1:0-29387 GCA_037143735.1 Deltaproteobacteria bacterium | reverse complement strand
CAAACATGGAAAATAAACCGAAGTTCCACCCAAATCCGAATCTCAAATTAATGGACCAAGTTCGAGAGGTCCTTCGATACCACCGCTATGCCTATCGCACAGAGCAGACCTATTGTCAATGGATACTTCGTTATATCCACTACTTCGGCGGCAAGACCCATCCGCGGCTTCTCGGAGCAAAGGATATCGAGGCGTCTCTCTCCCATTTGGCTACCGAAGGCACGCGGACGTCAAGACCACGGAGATATACACCCATGTAATGGCCCGGGATATCCGCAACCTGCAAAGCCCCCTCGACCGCATCTGATGACCGCCGCTATATTTAAGTGTTTTGAAGAACGAGAAAGATATGCAAAATGAGAATATTCGCGGGCGTTATAAAGCGGCCTGCGCACGGAATATTCCCTGTTGACTTCACATGGTTTATAAAGTAGAAATTTCAAAAGCAATTTCAAGTATCTTAATGATATTAGGGAAGATGGCATGATTCGTTCCGTCCTGTTACTCATAATCGGTGTCATCTTTACGGCATTTATGTCGGGATGCGCCGTGTTATTTCCCCTCATCTCTCCCGGTGAAAATAAAGCTCATAGAGTTGCAAGCATATGGGCGAGGATATTGCTGATTCTATCAAATACCAGGGTCAAGGTCATCGGAACGGAAAATGTTCTCGCAGGAAGACCACAGATTTTTATGGCAAACCACCAGAGCGATTTTGACATTCTGATTGTTCTGGCTCATATTCCAGGTCAGTTCCGATGGATCGTTAAAAAGGAGCTGTTTAATATCCCTGTTTTTGGAGCGGCCATGAGGAACGCGGGATATATCGAAATAGACAGGCAGAATCACGAAAGAGCCATGATGAGCATTGATAAAGCAGCCCGGAAGATCACGGAAGGAAAATCCATGATGTCCTTCCCTGAAGGAACGAGGAGCAGAGACGGAAGCATAAGGCCCTTTAAAAAAGGGATGTTTCATCTGGCCATTAAATCGGGCGTTCCCATCGTGCCGATATCCATTGTCGGAGCAAAGGATATCATGCCCAAACGATCCCTGCATATAAAACCCGGACAGGTTACACTGGTTATCGATAAACCGATTGATGTGAGCGGATATGAGATTGAAAACCGTAATGAGCTGATCGAAAGGGTGAGGAATGTCATTGTAGGGAACTGTGAAACATACGAAAATCTCTAATGTGAAATATTTCATGATTGCAGGAAAGGAAATCATTTGAGTATCTGGGAAGGCGTCGTGCTGGGAATCGTTCAGGGTCTGACGGAATTGCTCCCTGTGAGCAGTTCGGCCCATCTGGTCATTGTACAAAGTTTCATCAAGGGATTTCATCAACCGGGGGTGCTTTTTGATGTCATCCTCCATCTGGGAACCCTTTTTGCCGTCATCTTCTTTTTCAGAAAAGACATCCTTGACATCACGAAAGCGTTGATTCCCGGAAAATGGCTCCCCGTATCATTCCGTCGCGACGACAGCAGACGGATAGCCATGAGAAGGAAAATGGCGCTTTTAATCATCATAGGCACCCTGCCCGCAGGGATTGCGGGGCTTCTTTTCAAGGATGCGATTCACGGACTTTTTGAATCGGTTGGAGTCGCCGCTGCCATGCTGCTCATTACAGGGGTGCTCCTTTTCCTCTCCGATCAGGTCAAAAACGCCGACAGGCAGGAAGACGAAATGAATATCACAGACGGCATTGTTATCGGAATGGCTCAGGCCGTTGCCCTTATACCGGGCATCTCAAGATCAGGTTCTACGATCGCCTTCGGGATATTCAGGAGACTCGACCGCGAAACGGCAGCCCGGTTTTCCTTTCTGCTCTCCATTCCGGCTATTACAGGTGCAGCTGTTCTGGAATCCAGATACTTGACGTCGATTCCAGCTTCAGACCTGCCGGCCTACGGAATCGGATTCCTGATGGCTGCCATAACCGGCTTTATGTCCCTGAAATTTCTTTTTCTCATCATTAAAAAGAAGGGGTTAAAAATGTTCGCCTACTATTGCTGGTTTGTCGGGTGTATAACGCTGATTCTTCAAGCCTCCTGAAACGTCTCATAACGGATAAGGTTTCCAATAGGAGCATGCGTTTTAAAAGATGACTGAAAAACAAGCAGATAATGGACAAACAAGAGAAATTTCAGGGGTGATATGCCTGGCCTTCGCTCTTTTCCTGTTGCTCAGCCTGACGTCTTACCACCCACTGGACCCGTCTTTTACCCATTTTGTGGCGGAAACGATTAAAACCCATAATCTTATCGGATATGCCGGGTCTTATACCGCCGATTCTCTTTTCAGGCTGCTGGGGTTAAGCGCCTTTTTACTGCCCGTCGTCATTTTAATCACCTCCATTAAATATTTTCTCGATAAGTCCTTTCAAGTAAACGCGGTAACCGTTTCCGGTTTCGCCGGCCTCATTTTCTCCTCCGCCGGTCTTCTGACGGCGATCATTTCGGAGATTCAGGTTTATGGCGCCAAATTCGGGGCGGGAGGCCTTCTGGGATCCGTTCTGTCAGAATTTCTCAATGAGTATTTCAACCAGACCGGCACATATATCGTCTTCCTGCTGATTCTCATTATATCCCTTATGGTCATGTCCAATCTGTCTTTAGTATCGCTATGCAGGGGCTTGAAGGAATTTGTTGTGGCTCTATGGGCGGATTTGAAAAGACTTATCTCAAGAAATGCGGAGTCAAGGAAGAGAGAAGAGAAAGACAGGTCACAGAAAATTCCCGTGATCGACGAAACGCCGGCGCTGACCGAAAAGGCAAAGCGGAAAAAAACGGAACAGGCCCACTTCGAGTTTCTTCAGACGAACGGCCTGTTTAATCTGCCGCCGTTGACTCTCCTCGATCAGGTCGAACGAAAAAATACCCGGATCAAGCGGGACAGTCTCATCATGAATTCCCGGATCCTCGAAAAGAAGCTTGCCGACTTCGGTGTTGAGGGAAAAGTGGTTGAAGTCAAGCCCGGGCCCGTCATCACCATGTATGAACTGGAACCCGCCCCCGGAGTTAAAATCAACAAAATCACGAATCTTTCCGATGATCTTGCCCTGGCGCTCCGGGCGCCGAGCATCAGAATCATCGCTCCCATACCGGGGAAAGCCGTCATCGGCATCGAAATTCCCAACCATGAACGGGAACCGGTTCACCTGAAAGATGTATTGGACAACGAAGCGTTCCTCGAATCCCCTTTCAAGCTGCCCATTGTCCTCGGCGAAGACATCGTGGGCACCCCTGTCATTACCGATCTTACCAGGATGCCCCATCTCCTGATCGCCGGCACAACGGGTTCGGGAAAAAGCGTCTCTCTGAATGCCATGATATGCAGCATTCTTTTCAAGACCCCCCCGGAGGATGTCAAATTCCTCATGATCGATCCCAAGAGGCTTGAACTTTCCGCCTATGAAGGAATCCCCCATCTCATTCACCCCGTGGTGGTCGACCCGAAAAAAGCCGCACAGGTACTAAAATGGGCTGTTGAGGAAATGGAAAGACGATATAAAGTCATTGTGGAATTGGGTGTAAAAAATATCGAAGCCTTCAACAGGATCATTGAAAAGACGCCGAAAGAAAAAATCACCCCGTCTCCCGAGACCGGTGAAGCAAGATTAGCGGACGGGAAAATGCCGACAAAACTGCCTTATATCGTGATCATCATCGATGAACTGGCGGATCTCATGATGGTCGCTCAGAGACACGTGGAAGAATCTCTTGCCCGTTTGGCCCAGATGGCCAGGGCAGCCGGCATCCATCTGATACTGGCGACCCAGAGACCGTCCGTCGATGTGATTACCGGCGTCATTAAAGCCAATTTCCCCACAAGGATTTCCTTCCAGGTCTCATCCAAGGTCGATTCCCGGACGATTCTCGATCAATTGGGAGCGGAAAACCTCCTGGGGTCCGGCGATATGCTGTACATGCCTCCCGGATCATCGAAGCTGGCCCGCATCCACGGCCCTTACGTATCGGACAAGGAGATCGAGAGAATCGTGGATTTTGTTAAAAAACAGGCCCGACCCGCCTATGATGAATCCATTTCCGAATACAAATCCGACGCCATGGATGGCGCAAAGCCGGATGATGACTACGATGAAAAATATGATGAGGCCGTCGAACTGATAACGGAACTGGGGCAGGCCTCCATCTCCCTCGTCCAGAGGTACATGAAAATTGGCTACAACCGGGCCGCCCGCATCGTAGAGCGCATGGAAGCAGAAGGCGTCGTCGGACCATCTGACGGCGTCAAGCCAAGGAAAGTCCTGGTCAGGAAGATTCCCCATTGAAAGCGAAAAATGTTCACATTATCAGCCTCGGATGCCCAAAGAACCTGTTAGATTCCGAGGTGATGGCCGCCATCCTGTCAAAAAGCGGCTACGCCATTTCAACCCGCGCCGATGACGCCCATTTCATTCTGATCAACACCTGCGCTTTTATCCTGCCCGCAAAGGAGGAATCCATTGAAGAAATCCTCCGAATGGAAGAATGGAAAAAAAGGGGGGGAACCCTTTGCACCCACCTGATCGTTGCGGGTTGCCTTCCCCAGCGATATGGAAAGACACTGGAAAAAGAGATGCCCGATGTTGATCTTTTTCTGGGCGTGAATGAAGTCCCTAATATCGCTCATCATATAGACAGATTAAGCGCCGCAGCCCCTCCGGGGCGCCGCTCCGTTATCAGCAAACCTGCTTTCCTGATGAATGCCGGTCATGCCCGTCTGGTATCGACGCCTTTTTACAGCGCCTATCTTAAAATCGCCGAGGGGTGCTCCAACCGTTGTTCCTATTGCGTCATCCCATCCATCCGCGGCAAGGCCAGGAGCAGAAACCCGGACGATATTTTGAGAGAAGCGGAAACCCTTGCCGCCGGAGGCGTCAGAGAGATCATCATCACCGCTCAGGACACGACGGCCTTTGGCCGTGACCTGGCAGGAAAGCCAACCCTGGGCGAACTTATGAAAAAACTGGCCGCCATCGAAGCCATCCGCTGGATCAGGCTGCTCTACACCTACCCTGCCCATCTTGACGATTCGGTTCTTCAAGCCATGGCCGACGAAGAAAAAATCTGTCACTACATCGATATGCCCATCCAGCACACCGACGATGGCATCCTGAAGGCCATGAACAGGCGGGGCGGAAGCCGCCTGGTTAAAAAAACCATAGAGAAAGCGAGGCGCATCATCCCGGATGTGGCCCTGAGGACTTCAATTATCGTCGGGTTTCCAGGGGAAACACCCACTAAATTCAAAAACTTGCTTGCCTTCATCAGAGAAGCGCGGTTTGACCACCTGGGGGCCTTCGTCTATTCCAGAGAGGAGGGCACGAAGGCGGCATCCCTTCCCTCCCGGATTTCGGAAAAAGAAAAAGAATTCCGAAGACATCTGCTTATGGAAGAGCAAGCTGTCATGTCCCATGAAATCAATCAATCGTTGATCGGGTCATATCAGGAAGTTCTGATAGAGGGAAAAAGCGACATCCCCGATTTTACACATATAGGGAGATGCCGCAGGCAGGCTCCGGATATCGACGGCGTCACCTACGTGAAAGGAAACCACCCTGTCACCGGAGACATCATCACCTGTAAAATCATCGCAGCAACGGAATATGATCTTTTCGCAGAAATCATGGAAAAGTAAGAAAAATTGCTGATTTCTCAATCGTAATTCTGAGAGCTTGCAAAACTCCGCCATCTGTCATTCCGAACGAAGTGAGGAATCTTGAATGTGTTGATAATAAAAGATTTCTCCCTTTGGTCGAAATGACAATTGATTGAACAAAAAAAGCTCCCCCCATTGTGGGAGGAGCTTCTAAATGCAAAATGAAACTCAGGTTTTACAGCTTACGGACATTTTCCGCAGCCGGACCTTTGGCGCCTTTAACAACATCAAAACTTACGCGATCACCCTCGGCCAGTGATTTGAAACCATCTGCCTGGATTGCTGAATGATGCACGAAAACGTCCTTGCCGCCGTCCTCTTCGATGAAGCCAAACCCTTTTGAATCATTAAACCACTTAACTTTTCCTTCTGACATCTTTACTACTCCTTTGTATTGGGTTCCTCCAGGGAACCATTTTAAATTTTGCCGAACTCTTCGGCTGGCAGTCTGTTTGTGCAAACAAAAAAACCGCACTTTCCATGACTGAGGTTTGTGCGGTCAACTTTTCTGTAATTTGGTAAAAACAAACATGTACTGCACATCAACTGAGAGCGATACTAAATGATCCTTTATGGAAATGCAAGGTTTTTTTATGATCAAAATATCGAAGCTTGACAAGTGCATCCCGTTTCTCCATAATGCCATGAACGCGATTCATGTCGCCATCCCCGACAAATACAGGAGGTATGAAAATGGACAGCCCAATTGATAAATACTGGCAGATCAGGCTTGCCGACGTTAAGGACATGCTGGAATCAAACAATTTTGAGGTATACCTTGCGGATAACGCCGCGGCGGCAAAAAAAATGGTCCTCGAAGAAATCATCCCTAAGATAGGAGCAAAAAGCATATCGTGGGGTGGTTCCATGACCTTCACCGCAACGGGTCTGTATGACGCCCTTAAAAAAATTAAAGGGATGAAGTCTCTGGATGCCTACGATAAAACCATCTCCCGGGAAGAAGCCCTTGAACGCCGGAGGCAAGCCCTCCTGGTGGATCTTTTCATCACCGGAACCAATGCGGTGACCGAAACGGGAATGCTGGTAAACCTGGACATGGTAGGCAACCGCATCGCGGCTTTGACTTTCGGCCCGAAAAGCGTCATCGTCCTGGCGGGGAGAAACAAAATCGTCCCGGACCTGGAAGAGGCCATGATGCGGGTAAAAAACTTTGCCGCTCCCGCCAACGTTATGCGGCTGGGAATGAAAACCCCCTGCGCCAAAACCTCTTTCTGCGAAGAATGCAAAAGCAAAGACCGCATCTGCAACAGCTGGGCTATCACGGAAAAATCGTTTCCCAAAGGCAGAATCAAGATCGTCCTAATTAACGAGGACCTGGGGCTGTAAGCCATAAAGGAAAAGGATTCATGCAGATTCAGGATGTCTTCCGTCATTACGGGGACGATCTAAAGCGTGTGGAAGAACACATGGAGATGTACCTCCGTTCCGAAGTGTACCTCATTCCGGAAGTTATCCATTATATTATCGGCAGTGGCGGCAAGAGATTCAGGCCCCTTCTTCTTCTGGCCTCTTCCTCCCTCTGCGGTTACAAGGGTGAGAAGCGCTACCCCCTCTCCGCCGTGATTGAATTCATTCATACCGCCACCCTTCTTCATGACGACGTCATCGACGCAGCGGAAACAAGGCGGGGCAAGACTTCGGCAAATAATGTCTGGGGCAATGCCGCCAGTGTCCTTGTGGGAGATTTTCTCTACTCAAAATCCTTTAAACTGATGACCGACCACGGAAACCTCGCCATTATCAAACTTCTTTCCGAGACGACGAATACCATGTCGGAAGGAGAGGTCTTCCAACTGGTCAAGCGCGGCGACATCAATATTGCCGAGAAGGAATATCTGTCTATCATTGAGAAAAAGACGGCCATTCTGATTTCCGCGGCCTGCGCCTTAGGGGGAATTTTGGGCGATGCCCCGGACATTCAGATCGAAGCCCTGACCCGGTTCGGCATGAGGCTGGGGTCCGCCTTTCAGATCACCGACGACACGCTGGATTATGTGGCAGAGGAAGCAGAACTCGGTAAGGCGATCGGCAAGGATCTGGAAGAAGGGAAGATGACCCTTCCTCTCATTCGCACCTTGAAAAAATGCAACCCCGAAGAGAGAAGTCTGATCAAGCGGGTCATCGAAAACCGCGAACGCAACGGGCAGGATATGGCAGACGTCATGTCCCTTATCCACCGTTACGATGGGATCAACTATTCTCTCAACAAGGCAAAGGCCTATATCGACGAGGGCAAGGGATTCCTTGAATCGTTTGAAGCATCGGAAGCCAGGGACGCACTGCTTGCCATTTCGGACTACATCATTGAACGAAGACTATAAGGGATCCGTTATACCACACACGGTCCTTCATACACCTTCATGAAGGGATCTTTCAGGCCTTCCCTGTCGTGCTTCATGGCGGCGGGCAGATAATCCAGGATATCCTGGGCCGTGATGCCGTCCTCACCCTTTTCTACCGCAGCCAGATCTCCCGAAAGCCCGTGAATAAATACACCCTTTCTCACCGCGTCTTCCAGCGAAAGGCCAAGCCCGTGCATGGCAGCAATTGTTCCCGTCAGGACGTCGCCCGAACCCGCCGTAGCCATTCCCGGATTCCCGCTGAGGTTGATAAACACCAGTTCATCCGGGTATCCGATCAGGGAGTGTGCGCCTTTCAGAACTATAAAGGCATGGAGCGACATGGCGGTGAGCTGCAGGATGTCTATTCTCTGTCTATTGATCTCATCGACGCTCTTTTTCGCGATCCGGGCCATCTCCCCTGCATGAGGCGTCAGAATCGTTTTCCCTTTTCTTTCCCTGATCATTTCCAACTCATCGGCAATGGCCGTGATGCCGTCTCCGTCAATCAGGACGGGCTTTTTAATGATCCTTACCAGTTCCCGGACGAGCTGCTGGGTTTCACCATCCAGGGAAAGCCCCGGCCCGATGACCACCATGTCCACTTTCTCCGAGAGCTCCAGCAGACTGTCCTTATTATCCATCGAAATACTGCCCGCTTTTGTTTCCTTCTGAGGAAGAAAGACGATTTCGCTACCTTTACCGGCGATAAACGGGATCATCGATGCGGGAGCAGCAAGACGGGCATAACCGCCGCCGGCCTTCAGAAACGACAGGGCGGCAAAATAAGGCGCGCCATAATAGTTCGCCGCACCGGCAATAAAAAGCACTTCCCCCATGCGCCCCTTATAGGCTTCTTTGCTACGCGGGGGAAGCTTCACAAAATCGTTTATCCGGACTTTCAGGTCATCCCCTTCGTAAAGAGAGGGCGGGAAAGAAATGTGGCAGACATACAGCTTCCCACACAGCTCATATCCGGGGTAAAGCATGTTTCCGATCTTGGGGAGACCGAAGGTGACCGTAAAGTCGGCCCTGACAGCGATACCCATCATTTCCCCCGTGTCGCCGTTTATGCCGGAGGGGATATCCAGGCTGAGAACCTTTTTACCGCTTCCATTGATCAGCCGAATCACATCTTTGTAAAGACCGCTTACTTCCCGGTCGAGCCCGGTCCCGAAGAGGGCGTCGACAATGCCGTGACAGTGGAGAGTATCTTTCCTTACGTCATCCACGGATTCGATTCTCCGGCATTCTATGGGAAGCTTCGAAAGGATATGGAAATTGGTCTTTGCGGCCCCCTTGAACTTGCCCTGGTCTCCGATGATGAATACCTTCACCGATCCGCCGTTGGAATGGATGTTCCGCGCCACGACGAAACCGTCGCCGCCGTTGTTCCCGACACCGCAGAATACGACAAATTTCCTGCCTTTGATGCCCACCTCTTTTTGAAGGACGAAGGACGACGCCTGCCCGGCGTTTTCCATGAGAATCTCTTCCGGGATATCCAGCTTTTCAATGGCATACCGATCCATAAACCTCATTTCACTGACTCTGCTGACTTTCACCTTCCACTCCTTTGCTTTCTTGTCATGCCCACGCAAACGGGCATGCATTTCGGATACTTTTTTACAACCATATTTTTTACCAAATATACTTTACTGATCGCCGGTTATCAAGGAAAAGCATGTCACTCCAAAACTTCTTGACATCATTGGCCTTTCGCATCATAATTCACGCAAATTATTATAAATGAAATAGATTTCATGAATCATAACCTGCAAAGATAAGGAGCAGACAGCGGCAAAGGCATTTTGATTATTATTAACACAATATGTTAATTATTATTTGACATAGCGACACAATGGATATATATTTCAGGACAAAGAAGCTGCAAAAAATCTGCTCCGAGGAAAAGGAAATGCGGAAACAGCTTGGGATGAAATGCGCAGAGAAACTCGAACAGCGGATGATGGAATTAAAAGCGGCTGATACATTATCCGACATTTCATACCTACCCCCTTCTCGTTGTCATGAACTAACTGGGAAAAGGGCCGGCCAGCTCTCGGTTGATCTTGAAAATCCTTATCGACTCTTGTTTTTTCCGGCCAATGACCCCATTCCTCGCCTCAAAGGTGGGGGAATTAACAGGGCACGCGTGACTAAAATCGAAATTATTGAAATTGTGGATACACACTGAAAGAGTTTTAATATGAAGGCAAAAAGGAAATACGGGTTTATCCCGGATTATGCGGTGCCTCCCGGGAAAACGCTCCAGGAGGTGATGGTATCTCTCGACATGTCCCAGAAAGAGATGGCCACGCGCACCGGACTGACCGTGCAGACGCTGAACAGAATATTTAAGGGTGATCAGCCCATTACCCACGAAACCGCCAATCGTCTCGAACTGGTGACCGCTGTACCCGCCCGTTATTGGAACAATCTTGAACTCCAGTATCAGGAACAATTGGCCAGGGTCTTGGAACAAAAGAGGATATCATCCGATTTGGATTGGCTGGAAACCATTCCCACCAGAGAGCTCATAGAACGCGGTTACATAAAGCCCATGAAAGAGGACATTGAATTAATCCGGGAATCTCTGGCATTTTATGGCGTCAGCAGCGTCGGGGCATGGCATGGCATTTGGGACCTGTCTCCTGTGGCGGCACGCCGCTCACCATGTTTTGAATCGCGACCCGGTCCGGCTTCCGCATGGATCAGGCAAGGCGAATTGCAGGCCCATAAAATTGAATGCAAGCCATATAACAAAGACCGCTTTTATAAGGTTCTACAAGCGATCCGTCATCTGACGCGCGAAGAGCCGGAAGTATTTGAACCGGAAATGAAAAGGCTTTGTGCCGACGCGGGAGTGGCCGTTTCGCTCGTACGGGAGATGAAGAATGTGCCCTGGAACGGGGCCACAAAGTGGCTGTCGTCTCCAAAAGCCATGATCCTCCTTTGCCTCAGGGGAAAAGGAGAAGACAAGTTTTGGTTTTCATTCTTCCATGAGGCAGCACATGTATTACACGACAGCAAGAAAGACCTGCTGATCAACAATGGAAGCCGTGATGATCCTCGCGAATTACGGGCGGATCGATTTGCCGCCGATTATCTGATCCCTGCCCGCTGGGATGAAAAAATCCGCGACTGCCGATCCCACGACGAAATCCGTCACTTAGCCGATCAGTTGAGCATTGCTCCCGGAATCGTCGCCGGACGCTATCAGTTTTTAACCAAGAAATGGCATATTTTTAAAGACCTGATCCGGATGTTCCAATGGAAGTCGTAATTTCATTCTGTCATGAGTACAGATAGATCAAATGCCGCAAAGGAGGACCTTATGCCGTCAGACGAAAAATTCATTCCCAACCAGTTGTACATGATCCCGTTGAACGATTTGCTGCCAGATCCCGATCAGCCTCGGAGACCATTTCGCTGAGCCAGCTTCCAAAAGAGATACGGGATGAGTGTCGCACGGACCCCTCGGTTCCGAAGAATGTTCTGGTCAAAATCGCCAGAAAAAAACAAGAACGGAGCATCCTCAAGGAGTACCAGCGGTATCGTGAACAGATGAAGCCAAAAATCAAAGTCCCGGCCGGTACGACCCCGTCGCGGATGCAGAAATTGTTCAACTCTATGGACCAAATCCAGACGAAAATTTTCCTTGTGGATCTGCAGGCCCAGTCTTCAGGAGACAGAGAGACCTTCGTCATCGCTATGGAAGCCCTGAAAGACAGGATCGAAATGAAAATTGCCGAGGCGACCCAGGAGGCGCCGGCAGAGGAAAGCGGTTCCGAAAGCCGTCCAAAACTGGCGTGAAAATCGAAGGCACTGTCGGAGATTGCTCAATTAATACATGAGTTTAAGTTAGTTCGGTGCACCGAACTAATGTTTTTCGGCATGGCATGAATGACATGAAGGATCTTCGCAGTGAGGTTTAATCCCAATGCATTACTATATTAATGATCTGGCTTGAGGATTGTTATGATTCAGTGCAGCATACCATAAAAATGCTTTAAGGGGGTTCTAACCGAAATGGTCACGAGAAGCTTTTTCAATGAACAAACCGAGCAATCGCTCGTGAAAGCAACAATTGTCGCCAAATACTTCGATGCATGGGCGAGCGTCATCGTCAACACTCAGAAAAGAAATCCCCATCAGCCTCAGAAAATCGCCTACATCGATCTTTTTGCCGGACCGGGGCGCTATGATGACGGTTCTCAGTCTACTCCACTGAAGATACTACAGAAAGCCATCGAGAAGCCCGATATTCGGGATCGTCTTGTGACCCTTTTTAACGACAAGGATTAGGCCAAGGCACGGTCGCTGGAGAAGGCTATTGCGGAGATTCCCGAAATCGGAACCCTGAAATATAAGCCTCAGGTAAAAAACGAAGAGGTCGGAGAAGCGATCGTCAAGATGTTTGAAGGGATGACACTCGTTCCCACCCTGTTTTTCGTAGATCCCTGGGACTATAAAGGCCTTTCGCTTCGCTTGGTCAATTCCGTTTTGAAAGATTGGGGGTGCGACTGCCTTTTCTTTTTCAATTACAACAGAATCAGTATGGGCGTGAGCAATCCCATGGTCAAGCCGCACATGGACGCTCTTTTCGGTGAAGAACAGGCGGATGCATTAAGGAAAAAGCTTGAATTGAACAATCCTGCGCAACGAGAACTGATGATCATCGAGGAGCTCTGCCAGGCGATCAAATCGTATGGAGGGCGCTTTACGCTGCCTTTCCGTTTCAGGGATGCGACGGGAAATCGCACAAGTCATCACTTGATTTTTGTCAGCAAGAACTTCCGCGGCTACGATATCATGAAGGAGATTATGGCAAAGGAGAGCTCCGGTGCCGAGCAGGGTGTCCCCTCATTCGAATATAGCCCCGCGGATTTTCTGCCGAAACAGAGCCTGCTGTTTCAACTGTCAAGGCCGCTCGAAGATCTGCAGGACAGGCTCCTGGAAGCTTACGCAGGGCAGACGCTGCCCATGAGGACGATATACGAAGGGCACAGCGTCGATACCCCTTACATCGCTTCGAATTACAAAGAAGCATTGAAAAATCTGGAAAATGATGAAAAGATAACCGCAAGGAAATCCGACGGATTAAAACGAAGAAAAGGGACATTTGCCGACGATGTCCATGCAACATTTCCTGATAGGAAAGAGTGAAGATGGCTGCAAATTCAACGATTGAATGGACGGAATCGACCTGGAACCCGGTCACCGGCTGCACCAAGATCAGCGAGGGATGCGCTCATTGTTATGCGGAACGCATGGCTCTCCGGCTGAAGGCGATGGGGCAAAAAAACTACGCCAACGGATTTCAGGTCACATTGCATCCTCATGCCTTGAATATTCCTTTGAAATGGAAAAGCCCCCATATGATCTTTGTCAATTCCATGGGCGATCTCTTTCATAACGAGGTTCCCCTCTCCTTCATTCAACAGGTCTTTGAAGTCATGAAAAAGGCGTATCGGCACCGATTCCAGATTCTGACCAAGAGGGCGGAACGTCTTGCCGACCTCGCACCATCGCTGAACTGGACGGAGAATATCTGGATGGGAGTGACAGTGGAAAGCGCCGCCTATCTTTACCGGCTTGAATATCTGCGCAAGGTCCCGGCTGCGCTCAGATTCCTTTCCCTGGAACCGCTGTTAAGCCCAATGCCCGATATGGATCTTACAAAGATAGACTGGGTAATCGTCGGCGGGGAAAGCGGTCCCGGCGCCCGGCCAATGAACAAAAGCTGGGTGATCGACATCCAGCAGCAATGCCATGACGCAAAAGTTCCCTTCTTCTTTAAACAATGGGGCGGCACCAACAAGAAGAAAGCTGGCAGACTGTTGAATGGCACAACGTATGGCGAAATGCCGACGCGTGATAGCGGTATTTATCAGCCGAATTATGCGTTAAATCTTCAATAGCCCAAACGGACATCACGAATGAACGACATATTTTCACTTTCTGCTAAAATCCGAAATCTAAAGTGCTTTAGCGAAGTAGCACAAGGATTTGACAAGATAAAACCAATGAATCTCATCATAGGCCGTAACAATTCAGGTAAATCAACACTGCTTGATCTTATTTGGGCTCTCACTCAGAAGAAATTCGAATTCGTTTCGATTCAATATCACCGCGGCCAACAACCGGAGATCATTATTGAGTCTCCTTTTACCGAAGAAGAGGTACGGGCAGTATTTCGAGAGAACACGAGTGGAGGCACGATACCCGGAAACCACTGGAGATATGGGCAAAAGTATGTCGGATCAAATTTTAAATGGCGCTACAACAGTCCAAGTAAGCGTCAATTTATTGATATTGATGAACCACAATCTTTAAGCATCCCAATAAAACAACTGCCAGATGCCTCCGAGTATTTGAATAAGCTTGCCAACGCCAAGAAGAATCCCTTTGAAAATCGAAATTTTAAAAGGATTAATGCGGAGAGAGATATTGTCCCGGAATTGGATCAACCCACAGATTTAACGGTTAAAGGAAATGGACAGGGAACTACTAATATTATACAAAATTTTATAAATAAGGTTGGTCTTCCAAGCGAAATCGTAGAATCTACATTGCTTAAAGAAATCAATGATATATTTGGCTCCGATGCTAACTTTACAGACATTGTATGTCAGCAACGGCCGGATTTGTTCTGGGAAGTCTATCTTGAGGAAGAAACCAAAGGACGAATTTCTCTTTCTCAATCTGGAAGTGGCCTAAAGACCATTATTCTCATACTTGTGTTTCTTTATCTTGTTCCAGAAGTTGAAAAGAAGTCATTGGGCGACTACGTTTTTGCATTTGAAGAACTTGAAAATAATTTACATCCAACATTGATTCGACGACTCCATGAATATCTCTACACGAAATTTAAATCCTCTGGCTGCCTATTTTTTTTGACCACTCATTCCAATGTTGCTATCGATCAGTTCAGCAAGAATAAAGATGCCCAAATAATTCACGTAACACATGATGGTCAAACCGCATTATGCAGAACCGTATTGACATATGTGGAAAATAAAGGGGTTTTGGATGATTTGGATGTACGGGCAAGCGATTTACTACAAGCAAATGGTGTGATTTGGGTTGAAGGCCCTTCTGACCGAATCTATTTCAATAGATGGATAGAATTGTGGTCGGATGGTACCTTGAAGGAGGGTACGCATTATCAGTGTATTTTTTATGGCGGGCGCCTCTTGGCTCATCTGACAGCAAAAGAACCCTCTGATGATGTTGATGTTATTGCTATTTTCAATGTAAACAGGAATGCCATCATCTTAATGGACAGCGACAAACGTGCCAAGCAAACACCAGTGAATGCAACAAAACAGCGCCTCATTGAAGAGATTCAAAAGCAAAACGGGATAGCATGGCTAACGAAGGGGCGGGAAATTGAAAATTACATTCCATCATTTGCCGTCGGTAAATTGCTAAATATTGATACTCCGGAACAAGTGGGCCAATACGATGATTTTTTTGATTATCTGGATAAATTGGGGAATGATGAGGGAAAAAATTACCGGACAAAGAAACCTTTAATGGCAGAAAAGATATCTCCATACTTAAGGAAAGTTGATCTCGAAACCGTTCTTGATCTTGGTGAGTGTCTCAAACAGGTATGCCAAAGGATCAAGGAATGGAATGCTTGACAGGAGATACCCATTGCCAAAGTTCCGAGCTTAACAATGTTGAAAGGACGTTATTGAAATCGCCAGATGCCACGGACATGGCCGGTTGCTGTTATATGTCTCTTCGGCACGTATTATAAAGTCGATATGACAGGGTGAGCTAATGAGAAAACGTAAAACGGATGCGGGGAAGGCTGGGGAGAATGTGGTTGATTACCGGCATAAGAATGTTACGCGGTTGAATATTCCGCCGGCGGGGCTGGAGGCGCGGGGGGAGATTGCCAGGGAGAAGCGGATCAAATGGGCCTACAATCCGCATCTGGCACCTGCGCTGCGTTTCGATGGCACCGGCCAGGCCGACGACATTTCCGAACTCATTGAGGCGGCGGGAAAACGGAAGCTGGAACCGGAGGAGATGAAGCGCCTCCAGGAGGCCTTCCGGAACCACGAGCCGTGGCTGGAGTGGGCCGGGAAGCGGGAGCAGCAGTGGTGCGTGGCCGATCCTGTGGCCCTGCACATCCACGAACGTATCTCCACGCAGGCGATCCTCAAGGTCGCCCGGCGGGAGGACATCCAGCGCGACCTCTTCGCCGACCCGGAGCATGAGTATCGCGAGGCGGTCCAGTTCTACAAGCACCCGATGGACTGGACGAACCGGATGATCTTGGGCGATTCGCTGGCCGTCATGGCGTCGCTGGCCCGTCGCGAGGCACTGGCCGGCAAGGTGCAGATGATCTACATGGACCCGCCCTACGGCATCAAGTACGCCAGCAACTTCCAGCCCGAGGTCGGACGGCGCGATGTGAAGGACAGGGACGAGGACCTCACCCGTGAGCCGGAGATGGTCAAGGCTTACCGCGACACCTGGACCCTCGGCGTCCATTCCTATCTCTCCTATCTCCGCGATCGGCTGCTGCTCTGCAAGGAACTCCTGGCGGATACGGGAAGCATCTTCGTGCAGATCAGCGATGAAAATTTGCATCGGGTACGAGCGGTGATGGATGAGGTCTTCGGATATGAGAATTTGTGTGGACTAATTCACTTCAAGAGCACTACGAGCCAGACAAGTGAACTCCTATCATCTGTTGGCGATTATTTGCTATGGTACTCGAAGGATCGTTCGAAGGTAAAATATTGTCAACTTTATGCTGATAAAAACATCTATGAGCCAACTTCTGTATTGAAATATGTGGAGTACCCTTCTGGCTATCGCCATACTCTTAATTCAGAGGAACGGGAACTCTATAATGCTGAACAAACAGAAGGACATTTGTTCATTCTGGATAACTTAACTTCTCAGAGCGGTGGAGTAACCACCAAGGTTGCTGTTAATTACAGCGGACGTAATTTTTTGCCAGGCCCAGGGTTTTGGAAGACTAACACTGAAGGAATGCAACGGCTTGCAGATTCAAGCCGATTAGGTATCTCTGGAGACACACTGAGGTTTGTTCGTTTTCCTGACGATTTCCCTGTTACGCCAATAAGCAGTTTGTGGACAGACACTAGCACGGGCAGCTTTACAGAAGCGAAGGTATATGTCGTTCAAACAAATGTAAAATTATTGTCTCGCTGTCTCCTGATGACCACTGACCCCGGCGATCTGGTGCTGGATCCGACGTGCGGGTCGGGGACGACATCGTACGTGGCGGAGCAGTGGGGGCGGCGGTGGATCACGCTGGACGTCAGCCGCGTGGCCTTGGCCATCGCCCGGCAGCGGCTTTTGACGGCAAAATTCGATTACTATCGCCTCCGGCCGACGAGCGCCGGGGACGTTCAACGGAATCCCGACGGCTCTTGGCTGACCGATCCGGAGGGGCAGATTCCTGGTACCTGCACCTTTGACTGCAAAATCGTTCCCCACGTCACCCTGAAGAGCATCGCCCAGAACCAGGCCCTCGGGCAGGGCGTCACGAAGGCCCTCCGGCAGAAACTCCTCGCCAAACTGGAGGACAAGCGGAAGCGGGAGGGGAGGCGAGCGGTTACCGACGCCGACGAGCGGCGCTGGCGGCTGCCGGAGAAGGAATGGAAAGAGTGGGAGGTTTCCTTCGATGCCGATTCCGACTGGCCGCAGGCGCTCCAGGAGGCCCTGACGGATTACCGCAGCGCTTGGCGTCAGAAGATGGACGAGGTCAACGCCTGCATCGCCGCCCGGGCCGATCAGGAGGAACTGGTGGACCAACCCTTCCTGGAGCGAAACCGGGTGCGCGTCGCCGGGCCGTTCACGATGGAGGGGGTCATCCCGGCGGAGGAGAGCATCGACACCGGAGAGGATGCGGACGAGACGCCCATCGGCGGTGCGCCGGATGAAATGGAAACCTTCGATGAAGGTGAGGGGTCCATTCGGTCGGAAGCGCAGAATAGCGAGGCCTATCTGGATCGCATGATCCGCCTCCTGCGCGGCGACGGCGTCCGTTTTCCCGACAACAAGATTATGAAGTTTACAACACTGGAGGCCCTGGCCGACGGTTCGACGCTCCATGCAAAGGGCGCATGGGGCGAGGGAGCGGAGGAGCGGTCGGTTGCCGTGATCTTCGGCCCTCAGTACGGCCCCCTGACGACGCGCATCGTGGAGGAGGGCATCCGCATCGCCGCCCGGCGCGGCTTCGATGATCTGGTCTTTGCCGCCTTCAGCTTTGACGCCCAGGCACAGGTGACGATTCAGGAGGTGGAAGACCCGGCCGTCAAACTGCACATGGCCCAGATCCGCCCGGACGTGAACATGGGCGACCTGCTGAAGAATACGGTTTCCAGCCAGCTTTTCACTGTTTCCGGATCGCCCCGGACACGGATAGAGCCGGTTGAAGATGGGCAGTGCGTCGTCCACATGGAGGGCGTGGACATTTACGACCCCGTTACCAACGCGGTGCGTTCGGCGGGGGCGGAGAAGGTGGCAGCGTGGTTTCTGGACAGCGACTACGATGGCCGCTGCTTCTGCGTCTGCCAGGCCTTCTTCCCGGACCGGAGCGCCTGGGAGAAACTCGGCAAAGCCCTGGGCGGGGCGCTGGACGAGGATGCCTTTGCGAAGCTCTCCGGCACGGTCTCCCTGCCCTTTACGGCGGGAGAACACAACCGCATCGCCATTAAGGTCATTGACCCGCGGGGAAATGAAGTCTTACGGGTGCATAAACTGCCGCAGTATGATACAAGATCACAATAGATTTAGAAGAAGGGTATTCAATGAATAAAGCTCAAGAAACAACTCCAAACCCCTCAACATCATCAGGAGGTGGATCATGAATGAATGGATTGTTGTAGATTCAAAAATCTGTGCGGGAAAGCCGACGATTCGAGGCACCAGAATCATGGTAAAAAATGTTTTGGGCGTGATAGCGGGCGGCTATGCGTTGGATCAGGTGCTACAAGCCTATCCCGAACTGACGAGTGAAATGGTCGAAGCGGCGCTTCATTACGCAGTAACGGTTATCGACGAAGAAAAGGTTTTGTCCCATGCCTGAAAAAGATGTCCTCAACATTCTGATAGATCAGAATGTGCCTTATGCCGTGGCGGCGTGGCTTCGCACCCAACTTCCTTACTGGACAGTGCGGCATGTCAAGGATTTGGGATTCGAGGGCCAGCCAGATGATTTTCTTTATCGCTGGGCACAGCAGGAAAAAGCAATCGTGATGACCTTTGACGAGGATTTTGCTGATTATCGTCTGTATCCTTTGGGGAGCCATTGCGGTGTTATCCGGCTTCGTGTGTGGCCTACGACCATTGAAAAGACAATCGAAGCGTTGGAAAGTTTGCTGCGTCAACTTCCGGCGGAAGAATGGAAGAAAAGTCTGATTATTATTGATAATCAGAAAATCAGGGTGAGAAAAGCATGAACCCGCCCTTATCGGAAGATCCCGTCCTCATCCAGCCAGTTGAAAGCCCGGTGATTTGCCGGCCCTATTACGAGCCTACGCAATACTGGGAATACGACCGGCATACCGGCCGCGCCGCCCTGCAGCCGGGACGGCGTCCGGCGGCATACTGGTACAAGTTTGCCGACGCCGACATGCGGAGAGGGCAACTTTCCCTGGAGCTGGAAGAAGACCGACGTGAGCTGACCCTTGTGAACCGGCTGCGCGCGGACGTGAAGCGCTGGCGAAATTCCAACTGGGAAGGGGCGACGAATGTTACCAAAGACCTGCTTCGGCACTGGTGGCGCAAAGACCAGCCGCGGCGCTTTTTCTTCTGCCAGCTTGAAGCGGCGGAGACGATGATCTTTCTCAATGAAATCCGGGGATACCGGCGCGACGGGCAGCGGGGCAAACCGCGATGGAACCCTGAATTCACCGACCGTGATTTCGATCTCCTCTGGGGCCCCGTGGATGGGACGGCGGAGCCCCTCACGCGTTATGCCTGCAAGATGGCAACCGGGAGCGGCAAGACGGTGGTCATGGCCATGCTGATCACGTGGGCGTTCTGCAACCGGGCCCGGGTGCCGAGTGATGATCGCTTCCCGAATGCAGCCCTGGTGTGCTGCCCGAATCTGACTATCAAAGAGCGCCTCCAGGTCCTGCGGACGGACAACCGGGGCGACGATTACTACACGCAATTTAGTCTCATTCCGCCCCAGTACCGAGACCTTCTACGAACCGGCAAGGTCCTCGTGACGAACTGGCACTATTTCGCGCCGGAGTCCGAACATAGCGAGGGCGGCCGGAGTTATGCCGTCGTGAAGAAGGGGGAGGAGACAGACGAAGCCTTTGCGAGGAACCGCATAGGGGAGCTATCCGAACGTGGGCCAATCATGGTGCTCAACGACGAGGGCCACCATGCCTACCGGCCGGCCCCGATTCCCGAAAAAGAAGCGAAGACGATAACATCGGATCTGAAGAAGGAGCGCGAAGAAGCCACCATCTGGGTGCAAGGTCTGGACAAGATAAACAGGGCCTGCGGCATCCGGTTCTGCATCGATCTTTCCGCCACGCCTTTCTATATCAAAGGCAGCGGCTATCCGGAAGGGGAACCGTTTCCATGGATCGTGAGCGACTTTGGCCTTGTCGACGCGATCGAGAGCGGCATCACAAAGATCCCCCGCCTGCCTGTGAGCGACACGACGGGACAGCCCGACCCGAAGTATTTTCGACTATGGCGGAACATCACGAAAGACCTCGCTGCGGGGCAGCGCCTGTCGAACAAGCGGCCGAAACCGGAAGTGGTCTGGGAACGGTCGCAGGACGCCTTTGTTCAACTGGCAGGGGAATACAAAAAGGCCTTCGAGGCTGTCGAGGAAGCGAGCGATACGGCCCTGAAGGCACCGCCGGTCATGATTCTGGTCTGCGACAACACCGATATTGCTCAGGTATTTTTCGAAAACATTTCCGGTCAAAGGGAAGTAGAGGACATCCCGGACGATCCGGATGACGATGAAGAAAAGAAAACGACCCGGAAGAAGCGCAACAGGGTGCGTGTGGCCTATGGGGCGAATAAGACGTCTTTCCCGGAACTTTTCCAGAATGATCAGGGACGACTCTGGACGATTCGCATCGACAGCAAACGGCTGGAAAAGGTCGAGAGCGAAGACCCGGACGCCACGCGCGACGAGGCGGCGAAGGAACTCAGGGAAATCGTCAACAGTGTGGGTAAACCAGGGAAGCCCGGTCAGGACGTGCGCTGCGTCGTGTCGGTGGCTATGCTCACCGAAGGTTGGGACGCCAACAACGTGACCCATATCCTGGGCATTCGCGCCTTTGGGAGCCAGCTTCTCTGCGAGCAGGTCGTGGGCCGGGGACTCAGGCGCATGAACTACACGCCGGACCCGCAGACGGAACTTCTCCCGGAAGAGTACGTGGATGTGTACGGCATTCCCTTTTCGGTGATCCCGTACAAGGGCAAACCCTCCCGAACGCCTGCCGACCGGCCGATGAACCATGTCTATGCAGTCAAGGAGCGGGCCGCATTTGAACTCCGTTTCCCGAACGTCGAGGGCTTCGTTTATACCCTACGGAAACCATCAATCAGAGCGGACTTCTCTTTGCTGGAACGGCTGGTGATCGAACCGGAAAAGACGCCGACGGCAACGTTCCTGCGGATTATCACGGATCATCTGGAGGGCGGTACACATGGCGGAGGGATCGGCGAGTATGTTGAACACAACCGCAAAGAATACTACGCCCGTTATCACCTTCAGGAGATCGAGTTCGAGATTACCCGGCAGATCGTTGCCGCCCTGGTGGGCGAGGGGTCCGATGCGCCTGTGGGTGGAAGCGCCCGAACCCGCGGCCTGGCAAGGCACGAGCTTTTTCCCCAAGTCCTGCGGATCGTCCGCCGTTACGTTGCCGAAAAAGTGGATTTCCGGGAGCAACACAAAAGTGAACTCGGCCTGGAAAAGTACGTCCGCCGGATCAAGGAACGACTGCTGGATGCCATAGTCCCCAACGAAGAGGAAGGAGAAACTCCCCTTCTGCCGATCCTGAACCGGTACAAACCCATCGGTACGACCGTCGATGTTGATTTCACAACCAAGCGGAACGTCCACAGCACCGTTCGTTCCCATGTGAGCGCCGTCGTCCTGGACAGCTCCTGGGAGCAGACGGCCGCCTTCTATCTGGAGCAACAAACCGACCACGTTTTCTGCTATGTAAGAAACGACCGGCCTTTCCTGCTGATTCCCTATGAGTACGAAGGGGCGCAGCATCACTTCGAACCGGATTACGTGGTCCGCCTCAAGAACGGCAAGACCCTGATTCTGGAGATGAAAGGCGAAGAGGACGACCAGGATCGCGCCAAATACCAGGCCGCCCGGCGCTGGATCACGGCGGTCAATAACTGGGGGCGACTCGGTGTTTGGGATTTCAAACCCTGTCGTGATCCACAGATGCTGCCTCGACTCGTCGCCGGCATGAGCGGAAAATGAGCGTGGACCTAAAGGGAAAATTTATTTGAGGAAAGGGAGGGCTTGTAGATGGCGGAAGATGTAAAGAAATCGGAGATGTACTTTGACATTCCTCTTGCTCTGATCATCGTGGAGGAGCAGATACGACGTGGGATAGACATGGAGGGGGAATCTTTTAAGGCATTTGCCGAATCCATCCGTGAGAAAGGCATTCTGGAACCGGTGATCGTGACGCCGAAGGACGGCAAATATTTGCTCATTTCCGGGGAGAGACGTTTCCTGGCCGCGCAGCAGCTCGGTCTGGCAACAATACCCGCCTGTGTCCGTGACGGCATTATGACCAAAGACGAAGCTCTGGCCCTTCAATTGACGGAAAACCTCCAGAGGGAAGATCTGAATCCCATCGATGAAGCCCAGGCATATCTGCAATATGCAAACACTCAAAAGGCAGGAACCGGAATCGACGACCTCATCAACGTAATAATCCTGCGCATGGTCGATCCCTCCAGAGCGAATCAGAAGGATGTATCAACAGTTGATACAGTAGCCAAAATTTCAGGTAAGTCATTAGGATCAATAAGAAATATCCTTACACTGCTCAAGTTGCCGGAGGAAATGAAATCGGCCGTGAGGGACGGGCGGATTCCTGTATCCCAGGGCTATATCTTCGCCTCCAATCTCGATAATCCCGGATTAATGGAAACCTTCAACGGCATCCTCCTGAAGCCCCTGACCAATGCGGAACTGACGAACAAACTGGCCTCGTATAAAAAGGTCAAGAGGGATCTTAGCGGCATGAAGCCGAAGCCCCTGGCAAAGTATTTTCAAAATGTCCGGGCCATGAAGACGGGGCTGGAAAAGGGCAAGGGGCCGTATTCGCCGGATGATCTCACAAAGCTGCTCGATAATCTGCGCGCCCTATGCACCGCCGTTGAGGCGAAGCTGCAAGGTGCGCAAACACCTGCAGAAGGGGGGCTGGCATAAACCATGTCGAAAGTAATGATTCATCCTGCTGATTATGAGAATGTCCGTCAGGCTGTTGACCGGGCCTTTGAACTTTTCCCCTTGGACTTGCAAGGAAAGAAAGTCCTCATAAAACCCAACGTGTTGCGGTCTTCGGAGGCAAAAGAAGGCGTTGTGACCCACCCTGCGGTGCTTCGCGCCGTGGTGGAAAAAGTGGAAACCATGAAGCCGGCCTCCATCGTCGTGGGTGACAATCCGGGCGTTTTCAGCTATGGGGCAAACGAGGAAAGCTTCACAAAAACAGGCCTGATGGATGCAGCCAAGGGTTATTATCAGAATATCGGAAACGATTCACTGAAGGTTCCCTTCAATCCCGAGTATATGTCCGCGGTGAGCGTCTCACGGATTGTGCTGGATGCCGACATTATCATCAGCCTGCCGAAATTCAAAACCCACGGACTGACCGTCATCACCGGGGCGATAAAAAACAGTTACGGTTTTTTGCCCGGCGCCCAGAAAGCCAAACTGCACAAGGAGGCCGGCAATGTCGAGCGCTTCCATGAAATGCTGGTTGACGTGTTCCGCATCCGGATACCGGACCTGTTCATCATGGACGCCGTTGTCGGCATGGAGGGGAACGGTCCGGCTTCTCCCGACCTCAGAGACATCGGCCTGATCCTTGCCTCTGACAACGCCGTAGCCATGGATTCCGTCGTTGCGGTGATGATGGGATGTGAACCGGGTCGGCTTCGGTTCCTCCAGAAGGCGAAGGAGGCGGGTTTGGGGGATTACGATCTCCGTACGATTGAAGTCATCGGGGTGTTGAAACAAGTGCCAGATTTCAAGCTTCCGCCGTTTAGCGGCGAAGCGAATCTTGGAAACGAGATCATACAGACGGCGATCCATAGCCGGACGATCCTGCGGCCACAGGCCGATCCGGAGCTGTGCACAAGCTGCGGCGCCTGCGTCGATCAGTGTCCCGTATCGGCGTTATCCATGAGTGACAACCATCTTCCCCAAGTGGATGCCGATGTGTGTATCGCCTGTTTCTGCTGCCAGGAAATCTGTCCTGAGAAAGCCATCACCCTGAAATAAATGATTGGATTAGAAGAAATCGCAGAGAGTTTTATCCATAGCGCCGCCCATGAGTTTCGTGGCTCTTCCCCTCTGTATGAGCGGCTGTCAATAAGCATCAGCAAGGATCCGGAGTTGCTCGATCTTGCCGCGCACGCTATCTCAAACCCCATTCCCATGATCTTTTTTGCGGCGGTGCATTCCCTGCTGCTGAATGGAACGAAACATCCTTTGACGGCATATTTCCCCGACATCACGCCATCTTCCGATGTTTCCGAAGGCGATCCGTATCCGGTCTTCCGGAATTTCTGCCTTGAACATCTATCTGAAATCAGGCGTATCGTATCGACACACCACGTGCAGACCAACGAGGTTCGCCGGAGCGCCTGCCTGCTGCCCGCTTTCGGGATCGTCGCCCGGCAGGCGGGTGGTCTTCCACTTGCGCTGGTTGAGATCGGAGCGAGCGCCGGACTCAACCTGCTCTGGGATCATTACGCATACGATTATGGCAACGGCCGATTTTACGGAGACAGGGCATCGCCTGTTCGCCTGACCTGCGCCCTGCGGGGAAATAAAATCCCTCCATTCCCGGAGACGCTCCCGCAGATAGCTTCGCGCCTGGGACTGGACCTTCATCCGATCGATGTGCGGGAAGATTCGTCAGCCAACTGGCTGCGGGCATTCATCTGGCCGGAACATACGGCCCGTTTCGAAATGCTGGAACGCGCCATCGAGATTGTTAGGCGCCACCCTCCCGAACTGCGCGCGGGAGATGCACTGGAACAGCTTCCTTCCGTTATGGCAACGACACATCCGGATACGGCCCTTTGCCTTTTCCATACCTTCGTCAGCAATCAGATGTCACCGGAAGGGCGCAAATATTTCAAGCAACTGATTGCCGATTACGGGTCGAAACGGGATATTTTCTGTATTTCCATAGACTTTCTGGATAAGTATCCGCGCCTTGAATTGCTTTCATACACCGATGGCATCAGGGATCATCGGCATCTGGCGAATTGCAGCGGCCATTCCCGCTGGATGGAGTGGCTTTTAGAGGGGTAATATCTCCCCAAAGTCGGGGCAAGTTACCCCGTCATCCATAAAAACGCCCTGCCACTTTATCAACTATACCAATCATATCATACACTTATTCTTTTGGTATTAAAATTGCCTTACCAAGGTCGCTATTACAACAAGCATCGAGGACAAGGAGGTACCATAATGGGGGATCATTGCGAGAACATATACGAACTTCGACCCGTGTCCATCATCCGGACATTGCCCCAGATCAAAGACCACAGGCTGTTCCAGTTGAAGCTTGAGGACGGAACGACGTGGGAAAGCTTCGGTCATCAACCGGGACAGTTTCTTGAGGTCTCCATCTTCGGCAAGGGAGAGGCGCCTATCAGCATATCTTCACCGCCGACGAGGCCCGATACCCTGGAGTTATGCGTGCGACGCACGGGGAGAGTGACCGACGCCCTTTTCGAGATGGAAAAAGGCTCCACTTTTCACATCCGGGGGCCGTACGGCAGAGGATTTCCTTTAGAAACGCTGAAAGGCAAGAAACTTCTGCTCATCGCCGGCGGTCTCGGACTTGCCCCGCTTCGTTCCCTCCTCCTGTACGTCCTCGACAAGAGAGATGAATTCGACGATCTCATCCTGATGTATGGAACAAACAACCCGGATAACGTGCTTTTCAAGTACGAGTTGCTGGGCTTTTACGACAGGGAAGACATCAATTATCTCTACAGCGTGGACAGGGACGACGAGGGCATCTGGAAACAGTATGTAGGCGTGGTGACAGGTCTGTTCGACCGTGCCGCCCTCTCTCCGGAAGACACTTATGCCGTCATGTGCGGTCCCCCCATCATGTACCGTTTTGTTCTTCAGAAACTCCTGAACCTCGGCTTCTCCAAAAATCACATATTCATGTCCCTTGAAAGAATGATGAAGTGCGGTGTCGGGAAGTGCGGACACTGTGCCATGGGCGACAGATATTGTTGTATCGATGGACCCGTTTTCCCCTACACAGAGCTTGAAAATATAAAGGAGGCAATCTAACCATGAAAAAAACCCGGTCAATATGTCCCTTCTGCGGCTGTGGTTGTAACTTCTACCTCGTATCCGAGGGCGACAGGGTAGTGGGGATAGAACCCAGCCCGGCAAACCCGGTCAACAAGGGAATGTTATGCGTCAAGGGCTGGAACTCCTACGAATTCATTCATTCGCCGGAAAGACTTACAACGCCGCTTGTCAGGAAGCAGGGGAAACTCACGGAGACTTCGTGGGACGAGGCATTGAAGATCGTCTCGGAAAGACTGATGGACATAAAAAACCGGCACGGCAGCCGCTCGTTGGCCTTTCTCAGTTCCGCAAAAGTAACCAACGAAGAGAACTACCTCTTCATGAAGATGGCGCGGGCTGTGTTCGGAACGAACAACGTCGATCACTGCGCCCGGCTCTGACACAGTGCAACAGTGGTCGGTCTGGCCGCTACATTTGGATCCGGAGCAATGACAAATTCCATCAACGAATTTGACGACGCAGATCTGTTTTTTATTACAGGTTCAAACACGACGGCTCAACATCCGTTGATCGGATCGCGCATCATAAACGCAAAGGAGAGGGGCGCCCAAATTATCCTTCTGGACCCGAGGGAAATACCGCTTGCCCGATTCGCTGATTTATATCTCCGACAGCATATCGGTTCGGATGTGGCCGTGCTGAACGGCATGATGAACGTTATAATCGAAGAAGGGCTTTATGACAAAGAATTTGTCGAGACGAGAACCGAAGGTTTCGATCAGCTCAAAGCCGTTGTCAGCCGTTACACCCCGCGGGTCGTGGAAAAGATCTCCGGTATCTCCGTCCAGGATCTTGAGACGGCGGCCCGCCTTTATGCCAGGGCGGACAAGGCCATGCTTGTATACGCCATGGGCATTACCCAGCACACAACCGGCACGGACAACGTGAAATCCTGTGCGAACCTGTCGATGCTCACCGGCCACATCGGGAGACCCTCGACAGGGGTGAACCCTCTGAGGGGTCAGAACAATGTCCAGGGCGCCTGTGATATGGGTGCGCTGCCCAACGTGTACAACGGCTATCAGCCGGTAATCGATGCGGCTGTAAAGAAGAAATTTGAGGAGGCATGGGGTGTCGCAAACCTTGATGACAAGCCCGGTCTGACCATCACCGATATGATGGCCGCCGCCCGGAGCGGAACCGTTAAAGCGCTTTATGTCATGGGCGAAAATCCCATGATGAGCGATCCGGATACGTCGCATATAGAACATGCCCTCTCCAGCCTCGATTTTCTTGTCGTGCAGGATATCTTCCTTACTGAAACGGCGTCGAGAGCCGACGTGGTGCTCCCCGCCGCCTCATTCGCCGAGAAGGAAGGGACCTACACCAACACGGAAAGAAGGGTTCAGATTTCAAGACAGGCCATACCGCCCCCCGGATCGGCAAGGTCCGACTGGGAAATTATATGCGATCTGAGCAGGCTTGCAGGCTATCCCATGAATTACGGATCTCCCGCGGATATCATGAAGGAAATAAACGCATTGACGCCGTCTTATGCGGGGATTACCTGCGAAAGGCTTGAAAAGGGACATGGCATTCAATGGCCCTGCCCGAACGAGGAACACGGAGGGACGCCCTATCTGCACAAAGACAGGTTCTCCAAAGGCATGGGCACGTTTTTGCCGTGCGACTTCAAACCCGTCGCCGAGGTGCCCGATGAAGAGTACGATTTCATGCTCACAACGGGTCGCATTTACTATCATTACCACACGGGAACGATGACCCGGCGGACGAGTATCCTGGAAAGAGAGGCTCCGGCGCCGCTCATCGAAATCAACCCCGATGATGCAAAGAGGCTCGGCATCAGGGGCAATGATGTCATCGAGGTGACATCGAGGAGAGGCTCCATAAAGGCAAGGGCGGAACTTACCACCAGGGTGCCGAGAAAGGTGGTGTTTTCCACGTTCCATTTCCATGAAGCGCCCGTCAATGTGCTGACCAACCCGGCACACGATCCGGTTGCAAAGATTCCCGAATACAAGGGATGTGCCGTCAAAGTCAGGAGGTGCATATGAAAACACTTGCAAAAAAAGACATCAACCATCTTCTCAAAATATGGACAAAAGAATATACGGTTCTGGCGCCTTCCAGAAAAGCTTCGGGAGATTGCATCTTTGAACCTTATCAGGAAGGTTCGTTCACCCTCGACTACGGGAAACCCTCCCTTCCGCCGAAGGCGGTGTTTATGCCGCACAGTGATGTCATTTTCAATGTTGAAAATAATGAATTCCGGGAGGTGGTATCGGCAAAAAATACGATCCTGTTTGGTATACGATCCTGCGACATGATGGGCATCCGTCAATCCACGAGTTTTATGACCCGGGATCAAAAAGATATTTACTTCACCGAGAAGCGGTCTCGGGCAATCACCATTGTCATGGCATGTCCCGGTCCCCAGAACGAGACGTGTTTCTGCACGACAACACGCAGCGGACCGGTTGCAGAAAAGGGATTCGATCTGCTGGTCTATGACATGGGGGATATCTTGATGATCGAAACGGGCAGTCAGAGGGGAAAAGACTTGCTGTCATCAGACCGTTTCACCGATATGGACGACGCCCTCGCACGGGAAAAAATCCAAAGATTCAAGGAAAAAGCCTTCGGAGACATGCCAACGGTAAATGCCGTCATTGAGGCCATGAACAAGCTTGAAGACGGCACAGCCGACGAGAAAGTCTGGGAATACCTTGGCAGTAAATGTATCATGTGTGGCGGGTGTGCTTACGTGTGTCCCACATGCACCTGTTTCAATGTCTATGATCAGGAATCAAGCC
>JBAWYD010000013.1:0-31052 GCA_037143735.1 Deltaproteobacteria bacterium | reverse complement strand
CTGCTGATGATCCGCATTGTCCCGTTACATCGCGGACAGACCAGGGGATCTGTTTATATTTCCCCCCTTCATATTGTGAAGGCATAGGCCGTAAACAGGCCGTCATGGCTGAGACTGATGTCGGTTTTTCCTCGCCTGCCGTTTATATATACAAAAGGAGGCCCCAAACCATTAAAACCCTTCTCCCGTCTGATTTCAATGTCTTCAGGCGTTCCGTATAAATATGTTAAAAGTCTTTGTTTAAGAGCTTTACGCCCAAAGACTGACTCATAATCGGGCATATCTTCCGAATCGGGGCTGACGCGGGCTACATGCCAGACGACGGAATTCATATCTTCCAATGAAGAGGTGGTTCCGACGCAGTGGACATAATCATGAGTCATTAAAATCTTTATGTAAACTTTGCCGCAAGGTGTGTCGACAAGGCCGGTTATGGTGTTGTTTCCAGAGGGGCACTCGCCTGATACGGTGAGTGTCTCCACAGAATGCAGACTTACTCGATATAACCGAGGCACGGAAGTGACAGAAGGATAACATTTGCTGATAACCTTATATGCCGTTTCCTTTCCGGCCCACAGCGCCCATAGCATGGCATCCTGATGGGTAGCATCAGATATTAACTTTTGTTCATCGAGGGTGAAAACGCGGTTAATGAATCGCACATTCCGGCTTTTCCCCACATTTTGTGGATCTCTCAGGTCCACAATGTCGTTGCCGACTCGTAGTAAAATAGTCTTCCTCCATGTGTGCCATGTGTTTGATGAGCTGCTCCGCATAATCGCGTTGAGCCCTGAGACCGTTTTCTTTTGTTAATTGGGGCTGGAATACTTCAATATTTACAGTAAAACGTTCACCGAACCTGGGAATTAATCCATACGTATGCTGGCCATCCCCGCGGAGATAGATACACATAATCTTGCAGTTTTCGAAATCTTTAACAAAGCGGCCTGCACCATAGGAAAAACTCTCGGTATTCACTCTACCGGTCCGGGAGCGCCCTCCCTCCGGGAAAATCAGTAAATGCTGCTGCCCTTCTAAAAGAGAGTTGCATGTGTCGAGGGTTTTTTTCATCTCTTCACGATTACCGCCGCGATTGATGGCGATGCACTTGGCAAGATAACAGAGAATTGCCAGGATGATACTCCGCTGAAAATTATTTCTTTCCGGCAAATTCCAGGGAATCTCCCGATAACAAAACAGCTGACGGGATAAAGAGACCGTCGCATATATAATAATCATGGAATCAACCATGGTAAGATGATTCGAGCATATGATCCATGGCCCATCGTGATTTCTGAAATGACGAGAGCATTCCTGTCTGATCTTCCGTAAATTCCTCACCCGGTATCCCATCAACCGGATAGCTGCAAAATAGAGCGGGGCGAGTACAAAAACAGCAACCCGTCCCAGAATATATTGAATGAGCAGAGGGCCCTGAAACATTTTCTGCATACCTCAGCTTATCCTAATTTAATTTTTATGATGCCAACGGCATCTCCGATTGACCCGATCTTATCGGCATCATCGTCCTCTATGGTAATTCCAAAGACGTCCTCACACTTGATAATGACATCCACCAGTCTCGCGGAATTGACCTTCAGGTCATTCAATATGTGGGTTTCCATCGTTGCCTTGTCCAAAATACTCGGATCTTTTGTGTATGCCCTTAATATTTCTACCATTTTACTAAATATGCCTTGTTCGTCCATTTTTAACTCCTATTCCTCCCATTTTTTGAATATCAAACAACTGTTCACATCGCCGAAACCGAAACCGGCCTTGGCGATGGTTTTTAACTCGGGATAATCCATGCACTTCTGCGGGATTTTGTCTTTAAATTCTGTGATATCCGGATGAATATCCTCACAGTTGACGGATGGATGAAGAAATCCTTTGGAAAGTTGCAGTGCGACGGCAACACACTCGATAGCCCCTGCGGCCCCCAGACAGTGACCAATCAGAGATTTTGTGGAGTTGATATAGGGGAAATTCCCCGGGGTGCGTTCTAACGCCGCCGCCCAGTTTTTTACCTCCCCAGGATCGGCAAAGGTTGCCGTCAGATGGCCGTTGATGGCGTCGATTTCTTCAGGTGATATGGCGGCATCGGATACGGCGGCTCGAATACAGCGTTTGACCCCTTCCGGATTCGGGGCCGTGATGGAACCGCCCATACGATGGCCGCCGCAATTCACGGCGCCTCCGAGCACTTCCGCGTAAATCCTTGCCCCGCGTTCCAGGGCTGATTCCAGATCTTCAATGACCAGGACTGCGGCCCCTGAACCGGGCACAAAACCGCTCGCCGTGGCACTCAAAGGCCTTGAAGCAGCTTCCGGTTGGTCGTTGAATTTCCGGCAGATCACCCGCATGGCATCGAAGCCCGCCCAGATGTAGGGAGATGCTCCTTCAGATCCACCGGCCAGCACGCGTTTGGCCAGCCCCATGCGTATTCTCCACAATGCTTCAATAACCGCTTCATTCCCGGTGCTGCAGGCGGATGAATTTGAAGTCACCTGATTTCCCAGGGCCAGCAGACCGGCGATGCGGGCGCTGGTTCCGCTGTTCATGACCTGTTCGACAATCCTGCTGCCCATGCGGCGTACCTTGCCTTCGTTGACCATGGGAACCACAGTCTTGGCAATGGTATCCATGCCGCCGACGCCAGAACCGACAATCACACCTGTGTCCCAGTCCACGCGATCATCATCGGAGTCAGGCATGGTAAAACCGGCGTCGGTCCAGGCATCTACAGCTGAGACGGACGCATATCCGATGTTGTCGTTAAGGGACAGAAGCTTTTCGTGATCAAAGTAACTCTTGCGAGTACTCTCAAAACCCTGTGGAACACCGCCGATCTGGCATGCAAAATTCAATTCCTGCAGTTCAGGAATAAAGCGGATGCCTGATCTGCCTCCACGCAGTGCCTCTTCAAAATTATCTAAACCGTGAGCGTTGGGGGCCACTACCCCCATTCCCGTTATAACGACTCTCTTTTTCAACTTACAGTAACCCTCCTAAAAACATTAAGTGTTAAATCTGAAAAGATACTCCCCTTCCGGCCAACACACCAGAACTCACTATTTCACCATTTTCCCTTTCCATGGTGACCTTCGATTTTAAATTTCCCATGCGAAAATAAATTTTTTGACCCCGGGTGATCACTCGCTCACCAGGCATCACAAGCCCGGTAAACTCCACCCCTTCTGCAAGAGTAAAAAGTGTAGTCAACTCTTTTGATACATCGATGGACGTATTTATCTGCTTTGTGTAAAGATAAAGACCAAAAGCAACAACGCCCATTTGTGCCATAGTTTCAATAAGAATGACTCCCGGAGTGATCGGTTGGTCAGGGAAATGACCCTGATAAAAATACTCGTCCTCACGAAAGCGGTAAGAGCCCACAATATGTTCATCATCCAGTTCCAGTATCTCGTCGATAAAGCGAAAGGGATGTTGCTGGGGAACGCTATTGAGAATCCGGACCATCGTTTCCCGATCAGCCGCCATAAAGCCCTCCGTTCACATGGACGACGCTTCCGGATATATATGAACCGCGCGTTGCGAGAAAAGCCACCACTTCGGCTACTTCCTGGGGACGTCCTATACGGTTCAATGAAATATTATCGAGAATTCTCTTTTGTACCTCTTCGGGAAGCTGCTGCGTCATCTCTGTCTCAATGAATCCCGGAGCTACTGAATTGACGAGGATATTACGCCCCGCCAATTCTTTCGACAGGGATTTTGTGAAGGCATCAATGGCCGCCTTTTCCATGGTGTAAGGAATCTGGCCGCCGTTGCCGGTATGCCCTACGACACTGGATATATTAATGATACGACCCTCTCCCTGACGCAGCATAAAGAGGCGGATGATTCGTTTGGTCAGGTACCAGGTTCCGCGTGAAACTGCACGCTGAGCATCGAATTGTTCCAGCTTCATGCTGTTGATGTCGGCATTGACCGATACTCCGGCATTATTGACAAGAACATCCACGTGTCCCGCTGTTTGCTTCACCGTATTGACCAGGGCTTCTACCTGATCGGTGTCGGCAAGATCCGCCTGGAGGAGAAAGCCATCGCCGATTTCAGCAAGGACAGCCTTTGCTTGTTCCTCACTACTACGGTAGTGAACGCCTACCTGGAATCCTTCCACGGACAGTGCTCGACAGCATGCCGCACCAATCCCCCTTCCACCACCGGTTACAATTGCAACGGGTTTCCTGTTCATGAACCACCTCTCATGATTCCACCGACAGAATTGGCTGATCGTTTCGGGTAGTCGGGATAGATAATTCCCTGAAAAACACCGGTGCGCGCATCTTTGATCTGAGCTATCATTTCATTGTCCACATAAATATTGGCGTCCGCGATTGCCAAACTTGCCCCCGACTCCTTCAACTGGGAATATCGCTTAATGTGAATCTCATAACGGACACATTTATTATAGGGACGGATTTGACCGTTAAAAGTAACCTCACCGCAACCCAGAGCCCTGCCTGCACCTAATGCACCCCGCCAGACACAGTAAAAACCCAATAATTGCCATACAGCATCTACGCAGAGACAACCCGGCTGGACCGGATCTCCCGGCATATGGCATTGAAAATACCATGCGTCCAGCTTGATGTCCTGCTCCGCTATGATGGAGCCCTGCCTTCCGTTGCTTTTACATGACAGGATACGGTCCGCCATGAGAAAAGGCGGCGCCGGTAACCGGGCTTCAAAATGTGCAGGCGGATCGTCCACCAGGCTTCCATAAGAAAAAGCAAGGAGGTCTTCCAGCCCGAAATGCTGGCACTCCATGAATTCTGTATATTTCATTATGTTTCTTCCACCTTCAACATCATGTGAACCCATGTAAATCCCGCTCCGACAATGGCGATGGCCACATGGTCGCCGGGATTCAGTTCGTCCCAGTTCTGGCTTAAAACGGCAGGCGCTCCCGAACAACCGGTGTTGCCGAAATCCGCCACCGTATACCAGTGGTTCTGCTCTGGGATGCCGGTACGCTCACAGACGGTTTTCAGCATTCCCAGGTTGGCCTGATGACCGACAAAAATAAAGCGGTTGCCATTTACAGAAAAATTATCCTGGAGGATACGAATGGAATCTGTCGTCTTCCGGATGGCAAATCCCTGTACAACGTTTCCGTCCTGTTGGAAGTAGCCCATACGAGGAATACTGACCTTATCAAAGGACGAGGGTTTTGATTCACAGGAACATGCCGTAAAGGCTGCTCTTGATGGGACGGTTGCTGAAACGACGGCTGCGGAACTCCCATCACCGAATAGTACGGCGGTATTTCTATCGGAATAGTCTATACTGCGGGTAAGATTTTCCGGATTGACTACGAGAATGAAGGGCGGCAAAGCTTCCGGCTTCATCTGACTGAGGAAATGGATCTGCATGCCAAAACTGGTGCAGGCAGAGTTAAGATCAAAACAGGGAGCCTCTATTCCCAGTGCCGCAGCGATGGTTGTCGCCTCTGCGGGAGTAAGACTATCGGGGGCGGAACTGCCGGAGATGACAAGACCGATATCTTCCGTTTTGATTCCGGCCCGGTCGAGCGCCATCCGCGCCGCCGCGGCGCCGGTCGTGGTATTGTTATAGAGGCCGGCGGCTATAGCTTCGCGCGGGTCTCTGTTTTTTGTAGTCCTTATGTAGTCTAAAGGAAGAACGGTACGACGGGTACGAATACCGACTCTCTCCAGAATCCATTCTTCGGATGTTCCGATATCCAGTTCTTCTATAAACGGATTTGTGATGACGTTTTCTGGGTAAAAGTGACCAAGACCGTGAAGATAGAGCATTATCAAACAATCTCCCTTCCAATGATCATGTTCTGTATCTCCCGCACACCTTCATAAATATCGATAATATGTGCGTCCCTTGCCAGCTTTGATATTTCATATTCCGACATAAACCCGTATCCGCCGTGGAGATGAAGCCCTTCATTTGCACAAAAGAGGGCTGCCTCTGCGGCGGTGTTCTTTGCGAGGGAAGCGTATATTCCCCTGTCATCGGCCCCTTCCTGGACCTTGAAGGCCGCCTTCATCAGGGCCAGGTCTGCGAGTTCTACCATTTTCCACATTTTAACCAGGGTTTCTCTCGCTACGGGCAAATCGCATATCCTCTGACCGAATTGCCTCCGCTCTCTCGTGTATGCCAGGGTGACGTCAAGAGCCCGCCGGGCGAGTCCGACGCCGATTGCTGCCACCATCGGCCGGGCATAATCGAGAACGTCGATGATGTATTTAAAACCCTGTCTCCGGTCGCCGATGATCTGATCATTTTCGATAACGACATCTTCGAAAGTGACGGTAGCCGTGTTGGACAGTCTCTGTCCCAGTTTGTCTTCGGGCTTTCCGATGACAATCTTTCCTCCTCGGGGCGGGAAGACTTCCTTGCCTTCCGTAATGGGAGATGTCACATCTCCAGGAAGGAGCAGCGGCGCCGGAACAATCACACAGGCAATCAAGTTGCCCGAGGGCTTTCCGACCTTGCAGAATACGGTGAATTGCGAGGCGTATGAGGCATTCGTAATAAAGCACTTTGACCCGTTAAGAAGGTAGGCGCCATTATCATTTTTCTTGATGAATGTGGTCATGCCGGAGTTGTCCGATCCCGCGCCGGGCTCCGTAAGGCAGAAGGAGGCAAGGACGGGGTTCTCCGCAAAGGGGCCGAGGAAAGCGTTTTTCTGAGCATCCGTACCATGCTTGGCTATGACGGCATTTGCCAGATCGTTGCACATTGCCGATGTTGAAATTCCCGTGTCGCCGTATGACAATTCCTTGATAATCAGGGCGGTTGAAACGATATCCACCTCATATCCCTTTACGGATTCAGGAATACTCAGATTCAGTATTCCCAGTTCCCATGTCTTCCGGATGATATCCCAGGGGAAGGTGTGATCTTTTTCCATTGTCATGACGCGGGGGATGATTTCATTCTTGACGAATTTGCTGACCGTATCCGCATACATTTGCTGTGTATCTGTGAGCGCGAAATCCATTCTCAATTTCCTTTTCTACATTCATTCATTTGCCAAATCACAAAGCTTACAGCATTATCCATGCCAGCGTGTGGTAAGACAGCAGGCGGTTATGCATAACATGCTGTAATAATGGATTGTATAGACGATCCACTGAGGCAGGAATGATGGACGCCAAAGGGAAATTTCTGGTGTTTTCAGTGTGTAGTTCCCTTTACGGTGTGAATCGGACTACGCAATATAATGGTCAATTCATAATAAATTTAGCTTGACAAGGCTAAAAAAAAAGGTATCTTTCCAGTCAGAAGAGCGGATTAGCATTACCAAGAGTGAGAAAAATCTTACAAAGGAGGAAAAAGGTAGATGAAAAAGGTATTAGCTATTATTTTTTCGATTCTTTTCTTCGTGACCATGTCTTTCGCGGTTGTCGGGTGCAAGAAGGCTGAAGAGAAAAAGCCGGCAGAGCCTCCGAAGGCGGCGGCGCCAGCACCGGCTCCGGCACCAGTACCAGCACCGGCTCCAGGGGCAGCTCCGGCACCAGCGGCGCCAACGGCACCGGCACCAGCAAAGCCCGCAGCAAAGTAACATAACACTTATAAAAACTTTAAAAACAAAACAGCCGAGTGTGTATCATATCATACATGCTCGGTTTGTTTTTTTTACCATACATTCGTCACGTCTGTCTTCCTTGACTTCCTTCATCATTGCTTATATCATTTTTACCGTTTTCCGGGCGGCATGTCTATCCATGCAGAAGAAGGGGCAGGAATGACACTTAAATATGAAACACCGAATTTCGTATGTTTGCCGGATAAGAGGGCTGCGGTTTAATGGAATCATTTGTACTGGCAGCAGTTAGCTTCATCATTGCTGTTTCTTTATGCATGGATAAAGGGAGACACCCCCTTCATCTTTCGTTTGCCGTCCTGTGTCTGACCATATTTTTTCACAAGGGGGGCGCCTTTTTTTATGAGTTGTTCAGAGGCGATTTCTGGAAAACAGTTGAATACCTCGGACTAATTGCGATTCCTCCCGCCATCGTACAGTTTACCCGCCTCCTTTTCAATGAACAGACCTTTCTATCAAGAAGAATGACGGCAGCGACCATGCTATTGAGTTTTATAATGGCCGTTGCTCTCTTTACCTCTTTGCCCGGATGGCCGTACCTGGAAATTATTCCGTACCTGTATGACGGTATCATTCTCGCTGTCTGTTATGTGTCTCTGATTCTTTACATTGAGAAAAAAATTACGGGTGCTGAAAAAAAACGGATGATCTATCTGGCTGTTGCCTGCGGATTGACGGCAGTGCTCAGCAATCTCGATATACTTTACCATTACGGTTATGCCGTTCCGCCATTCTCAAATCTCTTTATCGCTGTTCTGCTCTATTTTGTCATGATTCTGATCACATACGTTCAACTGCCTGAACTTCATGAACTCATGGCCAGAGCCTTTGTTGTTTTCATCATAACTCTTTTTGCAGCCGCCACGATTACATCGGTTACAGGTTTGTTTGGAGAGGGGGCAGGCAGTCTTCCCTTTACCCACATCCTCCTGGCGTCATTTATCATTGTCATCGGCATTGAGCCCCTAACGCTCGCTTTAAAGAGGATATTCGGTTATATCTACCCGGACAGCAAGGAAATATTCACGTCCCTTTATACCCTTGATGAAAAAATGGAGAGGGAAAAATCCCAGATGCTGGAGGAAATGGCCCCCGTTCTGGCCCACGAGATAAGAAATCCTCTGGGGTCCATCAAAGGTGCTGCCCAGTATCTCAGATCGGAAGCGGACATTCCCGAAAATCAGAGATTGCTGGATGTCATCATTGAAGAGGTGGACCGTCTCAACGGTGTCGTTTCCCAGTTCCTCAATTATGCCAAGCCGTATACACTCAATTTGAAGATGCAGGATGTCAATCAGATTATCGAAAAAGCCATATCGGTTATTAAGGCAAGCAACCTGTCTGACCGTGTTGCCGTCGAGAAAGAGCTGCGTTCTGATTTGCCGCAGGTCCATGTGGATGCGGAGCAACTGGTCCAGGTCATTCTGAACATTTCATTCAATGCGATAGAATCGATGCCTGGGGGAGGAACCCTGATATTCAGGACGACGAAAATTGAGGGGGGCACCGGCGAAGCGGTGGGAATTTCCATCCGGGATACGGGAAATGGAATCAGAAAAGAAGACATGAAGAATATTTTCAAGCCTTTTTTCACAACCAGGGAGAGAGGTGTTGGGCTCGGGCTTGCCATTTGCCAGAGGATCGTTAAAAATCATGGGGGGCACATCCGGGTCAAATCCATTCCGGGGCAGGGGAGCATATTCTATATCAGACTTCGCATAGCCCGATAAAATCAGTTGCTCCCCGCACGAATTCTGTTTAACATACCGGCGCGACCAGGATACAATAAAGGCCTTTGTGAATACCCGTTTGGTCATTTCCGACCGATAGACTGTGTCATAATGTTATGGCGGGAGAGTGAAACGAACCACGCAATATCGATTTTATGGTTTATTGAGCGATGAACAAGATTCTTGTTGTAGATGATGAATTGAATATGCGTCTCGTCCTGAAGACCTTGCTGAGCAAGGAGGGTTATGAAGTCGTGACCGCATCGGACGGTCTTGAGGCCCTGAAAGTTCTCAAGAATGATGATGTAAAAGTCATTGTAACGGACCTGAAGATGCCAAAACTCGACGGCATGGGCCTTTTGGATCGGATCATCCGTGAATATCCGTCAACGCCTGTCATTATCATTACGGCCCACGGCACCATTGCCACGGCGGTAGACGCCCTGAAGAAAGGAGCTTTTGATTATATCACCAAACCCTTTGAGCAGGACGAGCTGAAAAGTATCATTCACAAGGCCGTCAAAACCCGGCGGTTGAATGAAGACGAGTTGTTACTCAGCCCCGATGAGGTGGACAGGCAGGGGATTGTGGGCTCCAGCGAGGCCATGCAGAGAATCTACGATGACATTAAAAAGGTGGCGGGAACGACGACGACCGTTCTGATTACGGGAGAGACAGGTACGGGCAAAGAACTCATCGCCAATGCCATTCACAGAAACAGTCCCCGGAAAAACAATCCCTTTATCAAGATAAACTGTGCCGCTATTGCGGAAAATCTTATGGAAAGCGAACTTTTCGGCTACGAGAAGGGCGCCTTTACCGGAGCGGCATCAACAAAATCGGGGAGATTCGAACTGGCCGATAAAGGAACCCTCTTTCTTGATGAGATTGGAGAACTTCCCAGAGAAATGCAGGTGAAGCTCCTCAGCGTGATTCAGGATCAGGCCTTTGAGCGGGTCGGAGGATTGCGGACGATCAAGGTGGACGTGAGGTTGATTGCGGCGACGAACAGAAATCTCCTTCAGGATGTTAAGGACGGCCTCTTCAGGGAGGATCTATACTACCGTCTTAATGTATTTCATACCCATGTGCCTCCGCTCAGGGAGAGAAAAGAGGACATTCTCTCTCTGACTGATTATTTTATGGAGAAATTCAACAAGAAACTGGATCGGACAGTGATGCACGTCGATTCGAGGGTGAAAGAAATATTTGTCTGTTATGGTTGGCCCGGAAATATCAGAGAATTGGAAAATCTTATGGAGAGGCTTGTGGTCATGGCGGGAGGCGACACCATTGAACTTGAAGACATCCCCGCAGAATTGAAACTGGCCGCATCGGCCTCGCAGGTTTCCCGCCCGGATGCCCTGGAAAAACCTTTCAAGGATGTGATGAAAAGCCACATGGAAGAAGTGGAAAAACAGGCCATTATCCAGTGCCTGGAAGAGTGCGGCGGCAATGTCACGAAAGCTGCCCAGCGCCTGGGCTTAAGCAGGAAGGGGCTTCAACTGAAAATGATCAAATACAACCTCCGCAAATGAACAGAAAAGCTTCTGTTCCCCGACCCCTGTTTTCTTTCATGGGACGACCTCCATGACTCGATTATAAAGAGAAGAAAACCCGTCCTTTCCCGTTGCCAGCATGAGGGTCATAGGCATGACCTCTTTCCCCAGGGCAATCATCGCCTCTGCGATGGTCCGGATATCCCACTGGGCGTGGCGATCCGCCCGGAGTCGGGCGATGTGGTAAAGTTCGCGGGCATTGATCTTCATCGCCACCCGTTTGCGGTGTGCATTGGTAAGGCTGTAGGTTGCCGCAATGGGAGCGATTTTCGCGATTTTCCGATAGGTCTTCCCGATTTCTTTGATGGTTTTCAGAAAAGGCTCCTCCATGCCGATTTCAGATATGGCGGGCGGTATGATGACGCCAAGGGCCGGATCATAGTCCTGGCTGGTGATGGTTGCCATGCGGTGACGCTTCATCTGGGCGAAACAGCTTGCACTGATGATCAATTCAAAATGAAGGTCCACGTTCTCAAATTCCCGCAGAACAGCATTGTAAGACTTTATATGTTGGAGGGTCGCTTTGATGATCCTTTCTTTATCATTCCGGTCCAACCGGGAAGTCATCTCCATGCACCGGCTCATGGGGAGGTCCGAGGAGGAGTGGATCAGTGCGGCCACGACAATGTCATCCGCATGGGGTGTGGCATGAAGCAGTGTTACGGAGTCATGCTTCAGACAGTCGGCGTCTCCTTTTCCCTTTCCCTCCTGTTTCAGCAGGGCATCGACCACACCCTTCAGGGCTTTCCGTGTCAGTCTGTCGTAGTCCGTGGTCTCGGTGTAGCGTATCAGGGAGGGAGCGGTGTCTTTTGTCGCTTCATACAACTTCCCGCTGAATTCCCGCGCCTCGGCCAGGGGATGGGCCGCGAGACGGCGAAGCATCAGCTCCAGATTTCTTGCATTGATGGTCATCCCCAACTGGGTTTCCGTGGCCAGGGCGATGACATACCTGGCGTCTTCCTTGGCCCAGCCTTCCAGCATCGAGCTATTCTCCGGGTCGGCAGCAAGGTCGCTGTACTTTTTAAAAACATGGGGCTTCAGCCTGCCGTACAGATCCTGATACATCCTGTTCTGTTCGCGGACGGTTTCGACGAAAGATTCTTCAAGACCGGCCTTGCGGATCTCTTCTGGGATGTGAAAGTCATCCTTGAACAGAACGTACCGCTGTGATTTTTCCGTATAGGAGCACAGGCGGAATTTCTCGATTTCCTCAACGAGGAGGCGGGAAACCCCGAGGACGTCAATATTGAAAACGGCATGTTCGGCGACGGAGCTATGCCCCATCTCGAAGACGATATTCCTGTTGGACTGCCGGGCCTTCTCGACCTCCCGCCGGGCAATGTCCCGCAATTCATCCACGGATTTCGGGCTGCGGCTGATCCGCGCATAGGCGGCGGAGATCGTCTCCGGGGTGAGATGCTTCGCTTCGGGATTTTGCTCCTGAAATTCCCGGATGGTTTCACTGTCCAGATTGTAGCCTGCAAGGATAATTTTCATTTTTTTCCTTGAATTGATTTTGATAACTCCTTGATTTCAGATGTATGAAGTATAAGGAAAGCGGGCTTCCATGTCAATGATGTTTCAAGACATCTTCACTTTCCCCTTCTTTCTTCGTCGGATCATCCAGCCATAAATGCAGATATTGATCACAACCACGATGAAACCCAAGAAGAATTGAAGGTGGCGAGTGAGAAACGAGGGATAGAGGAGAGAGATGATATAACGTTCGACAAAGTCGGAAGCATAGGCGGCTCCTCCTCCCTGTATCCGAAGCCAGTTTTCCAGGGGGGTCAGGGGGCAGATCCATCCCGTGAATTCGACAAGGGCGCCCCAGACCGCAGCGGGAATGTGGAGCCATGCCCAGCCTTGTTTGTAAAGGGCCAGGAAACCGCCAAAGATGACGAACAGAATGAAAAGGAAGTGGGCGATGACCACCATATCTGCAAGGATGGAAAAAGGCATTACACCTGGTGATTTCTTGTCCCCTTCACCACCTGACAAGTTCCACGTGGGACAGGGTCCGTCCCAGTAGGCCTTCGCCGATTGTCTGGAAGTGATAGGGCACATCTGTGACATAGAACCGGTATTCCGGTCGCTGCTGTTCAGGATTTCCCGAATTCATGCGGCTGAGCAGATCCGCCGCTATATCCGCCATGGTCTCCGCAGAATCCACCAGGAGGATATCCGGTCCTGCAATTTCCTGTAAAAGCGGTTTGATCACGGGATAGTGAGTGCATCCCAGAACAAGGGTATCGACATGCTCCGCGATAACCGGTCTGAGATATTCCTGGGCGGTCAGCCGGGTGACGGGGTGATTCCACCATCCCTCTTCCACCAGGGGCACAAATAAAGGGCAGGCCTGGGAAAAAACACGGATGTCGGGATCGAACCGGTGGATGGCTCGAGCGTATGCGTTGCTGTTAATCGTGGCGGGTGTGCCGATGACGCCCACGTGTCTGGATCGCGATTCTTCGCTTGCCTTGCGGGCGCCGGCTTCGATTACATCGAGCACAGGCACGGGAGACAGGTTTTTGACGGTCTCATAGGCGACAGCCGCCATGGTGTTGCAGGCAACGATGAGGAGTTTGACATCCTTTTGCAGCAAAAACTGCGTGATCTCTTTTGCGTACTGGGTGATCGTTTCCGGCGACTTTACCCCGTACGGCACCCGGGCCGTGTCGCCGAAATAAATAATATTTTCAAAGGGCAGCCGTTCCATGAGGGCGCGAACGACGGTGAGGCCGCCAATACCGGAATCAAAGACGCCAATGGGCTGAGTGGGGCTTGGTTGCATAGGATATTGTTCACCCATTTTTTGTATGGATCATACCAGAATATGGCGTCTATATCATTTTAAAATTTCTGGTGCCTGTTTTTTTTCCGGGATAGAGAAACTTCTCATTGAAAATGTTAAGGAATTCACATATACAATCGGGTGTAACCTCCGGAGTGATTCAAAGGAAAAGGACCCTATGAAAACGTCCAGAATTCAGAATATTTTATTTTTCACCGCACTGATACTTGTTACCCTCTTGTTTCTGTATCTCCTGAGGCCGTTCTTCTTTCCCGTTTTCTGGGCAGCTGTGATAGCGGGCATTTCCAAGCCTTTATTCAGGCGGGTGGACGGAAAGCTGAATCGCCCCACTCTGAGCGCCGCCGTTGTGCTTGCAATGGTTATTCTCATCATCATCTTGCCCGGAGGGATTATCGGCACCCTGCTCTTTTCCGAATCCTTGCAGATGTACAACGCCATGAACACGGAGGGCGATGATATCGGAAAAAGTATCGAAACCATCACGGGGGCGATAAGAAACAATCCTTATGTGGCCCGCCTTCATCTGGACGAGAAGTTCCTCACGGATAAATTTTCCGAAATCGCAAGAAGCATTTCCAATTTCATGTTTGTGCACCTGAAGGACCTTACTCAGAACACCCTCCTTTTTGTCGTTCAGTTTGCCGTCATGCTGTATACGCTGTTTTTCTTCATCCGTGACGGCGATAAATTTTTAGGCATGGCGATAAAATTCATAACCTTCGGCGAGAACAGAGAAGAGATTCTTTATGAGCGATTTGCTACCACTGCGAGGGCCACCCTCAAGGTAACATTGATTATCGGAGGGTTTCAGGGTTTTTTGGGAGGCCTGATATTCTGGTTTACCGGTATTGAAGGCGCCCTCGTCTGGGGCGCTGTCATGGTGTTCACGGCGATAGTTCCCGTCGTCGGTTGTTCCATCATCTGGGCTCCCGCCGGTGTGATCATGTTGCTGACCGGGCATACCTGGGAGGGTGTTCTGATTCTTGCCGCCGGTGTCTTTGTGATCAGTATGGTGGACAATTTATTACGTCCCGTGCTGTTAGGCAGGGATGTGCAGATGCATCCTTTACTGATTTTTTTATCCACACTGGGAGGGATTTCGTTGTTCGGCTTTTCCGGATTTGTCATCGGTCCCATCATCACCTCCCTGCTGCTCGCCATCTGGGCGATGTACGATCAGTTTTACCGGGATACAATATCCTGAATTCAGACGAGAGCTGCCATTCTCAAGCGACTTTGCCCGAAATCATCGAAAGATAATTTGGGTTATTGAATAGATGATGGCAGAAATCAACGCCGCCATGGGGATTGTCAGTATCCAGGCCCAGACGATAGTGCCCGCCACCCCCCAGCGAACGGCGGTGAGGCGTTTCGTTGCGCCCACCCCCACAATGGCGCCTGTGATGGTATGGGTCGTACTGACAGGGATGCCGGCAAGGGATGCCCCGATAATGGAAACGGCCGCCGCTGTTTCCGCACAGAATCCCCCTATGGGCTGAAGTTTTGTGATCTTGGTTCCCATGGTTTTGACGATGCGCCATCCCCCCGACATGATTCCCAGAGAGATGACTGTGTAACACGTGACGACTACCCAGAATGGAACATAAAAGGTTGGACCGAGGTACCCCTGGGTGTAAAGAATAATGGCAATGATTCCCATTGTTTTCTGGGCGTCGTTCGTGCCGTGGCCCATGCTGTAGACCGCACATGAGACAAGCTGCAGCTTTCGGAACAGCTTGTCTGATCTGGAAACAGTGGAATTCTTGGCCAAATTAAGCACCAGTATCATCATGACCAGTCCAAGTCCCATTCCAATGGCGGGAGAGAGAACAATGAAGATGGTCGTCTTTGAAATGCCTTCCCAGATGAGGATTTCGTTTCCTGCCTTCAAAAGACCGGCGCCGATGAGACCACCGATGAGGGCATGGGAAGAACTGCTGGGGAGCCCGAAATACCATGTGATGATATTCCAGATGATAGCCCCTCCCAAGGCGGCGAGGATAAGCAGATTATCCACGATATTCGGATTGATGATACCGGTGCCTATGGTGGTGGCGACGTGGACCCCCATAAAGAAGAAGGCCGAAAATTCGAAGAATGCAGCCCAGAGGACGGCATTCCGGGGAGAAAGAACCCTGGTCGATACGATCGTCGAAATGGCATTGGCAGAGTCATGGAAGCCATTGAGAAAATCGAAAAACAGGGCTACCAGAATAAGAAAAACAACGAATCCAAAGGAATCAACCATGTTTCAGGACGATACCTTCCACAATATTTGAGACATCCTCACAGACATCGATGGCCTCTTCGATCCGTTCAAAGATTTCCTTCCATTTGATCAGTTCGATGGGATCTTTTTCACACTCGAACAGACGCGCCATGGTCATTCTCAGGACAATATCCCCTTCGTTCTCCAGGGTATTGATTTCCACGCAGGCGTCGAGGATCATCTTGGCGTTTTTCATGTCCCTTAAGGCATGAACGATGATTTTCAGCTTCTTGATCGCTTTATTTAAGATTTTGGCCTGATCTATAATTTCCTTGGCAGGTTCTTTAACCTTATACAGGGACATCCTCGCGGCGGAGGCTTCGATCATATCCAGGATGCTGTCCATCTTGTTGACGAGATCGTAAATATCTTCACGATCGATGGGGGTGAGAAAGGTTTTGTGCATCTTCTCGTAGGTTCTGTGGGTGATAACGTCGGCTTCATGCTCCAGTTCCTTGAGCTTTGCGATCTTCGGTTCCGTGTATTCATAGTGTTGAACCATATCGAGAAAGAGTTCTCCTCCCTCTTCGATTTTGATTATCAACTCCTCAAAAAGATCAAAGAACTTTTCTTCTCTGGGAATCAGTCTCATCAGATGTACCCTCCGTGATGATTCGTTGTGTTGGTGACACCCTGTGAGTCGGCATATATGCAATTACCAGCCGGCGCATCCCCTCTACCGGATTATTACAAAAAAAGCAACATATTTTGGTTATGGACGGATAGCCTTTACGTAGATGACCTTGTCATCGCCGGGTGCGTAAAAATCCTTCAGGACGGCTTCTTCCCGGTAGCCGCATGCGCGATGAAACATCCTGGTTGTTCTGTACTGATCCCGGGAGGAGGTCTCAATATAAATGCGTTGGCCTCCCTGTTTCTCAATCGCCTCTTCGGTCTTCACCAGGAGCGATTTACCGATGCCTGACCGGCGAAAATCATGATGAACCGCGATCCAGTAAAAATCATAGCGGTTCGCGGCACCCGGTATGGGACCGAAACAGGTGTAGCCGATAATCCTGCCGGTCATTTCGCCAAAGAGAAAATGGTAACCGCTCTGGAGCCCTTTTGACAGCCGTTCTTCAACAAGCTCCACGGCGATTCCAATTTCCGCCTCAGAAAAAAATCCCGTCGATTCAACAATTTGTCGAACGTCATTTCGATCTGAAAGTCTTACGTCTGTACGATATGTGATGTCTACATTCATAGATGGATTTAATAAACTTGGAATTTGAAATAGTTACTCATGACAAATATTGGAAACGCAAGGCATCCTGAACGATACGCTCAATCGCCCGGTTAAACGTCAGTCCGCCTTGCGCCACGGCGGCGGCAAAGCCGCCATCTGGTGACAGGCAGGGATTTGTGTTGACTTCGAGGATCCATGCGTAGTTGTTTACATCCACACGGAAGTCGACCCTTGCATACCCCCGCAAGCTGAATAGATACCAGCACTGGATGGCCAGATTGGTCAATTGTTTTATAAGCGGTTCATCTTCCTCCGGGAAATCGAAACGCCTTGGCGTGTGATGATACTCAAAGGAAGCTTCGACCCATTTGGACCGGTAATCGACAACTTTTGCTTTATCCGGCGGATAATCACGGAACTGAATTTCGGCGGGCGGCAAAACCTCCGGTCCCGTGTCGCCCGCAAGAAGGGATAGATTGAATTCCCTTCCATCGATAAACGGTTCGGCAAAACAGGTCATGCCGAGCCGTTTCTGTTGAGACAGGATGGCCTGACGGAGATGATTCCCGTCTTTTGCATATATGATGGAATGTTCATCCAGCCAGACGGAGGCGTGTTCCCAGATTGCCTTGATGATATAAGAGCCTTCCATGAACAGGCTCTGCCTGTCATCAGCCAGAAATGACGGGGGAGTGGGCATTTCTTTCGCGTCAAGGAATTTCTTCGCAAGAACCTTGTTCGATGTCAGAAACATGGCATCCGTTTTTGCACCCGTGTAGGGGATGTTTAACGAATCCAGGATGGCAGGGGCGATGTGTATCAGCCCGCCATGCCCATCGATAGACTCCACAAGATTAAAAACGACATCCGGCCGGATGCCTGCGAGAATGTCGCTGGCCTTTCTGAAATCCATCGAGACAGGGAGAGCGACCGGCGTATGGCCCAGTTCCGTGAGGGAGCGGCATACGGCCTCGACCTGAACGAGAACATCCTGTTCGTCCACACCGGCGTTTTCCTGCACGTCACCGTGTAATACGACGGCATTCATACAATATCCTCAACGAGGATGCGTTTCCGGGCGGAACGTATGATCATGGAAATGAGCTCGTGATAGGGTATCCCCGCCAGGTTGCAGATAATGGGCAGATCCGAATGAACAGGGTGCAACCCTGCCAGGGGATTTATTTCCATCACATTGGGATGCCCCGCTGCGTCGGCTCGCAGATCAATCCTGCCTCCATCCCTGCATCCGAGGGCCCGCCAGGCGGCAAGGGCAATCTCTTCTGCATTCCGGGCCATGTCATCGTTGACAAGGTTGTATTCCACCAGAGATTCATAGTTTTCCTTGTTTGTAAAAGAATAGACGTCCCGCTCGGCCTCGTCTCTCAAATGAATTTCCATGACTCCGAGAGCAACAGCTTCTTTTCCTGTGCCGACAATGCCTACGGTGAGCTCCCGTCCGGGGAGAAACGATTCAACAAGAACGGGTTGACGGTATTTTTTCAGGAGAGTCCTGCATACCTGCTTCAATTCCCGTTCCGAGGAGATTTTTGAGGCTGCCGTAATGCCCTTGCCGGTTCCCTCTGCAACGGGCTTGGCAAAAAGAGGAAAGGGGATCTCCAGGGAGGTGATGTCATCTTCTGTTTCAATGACAATAAAATCAGGGGTGGGGATGCCGACGTCGCGGAGAACACGCTTGGCCATGCCTTTGTGAAGGGTAAGAGTCAGCGCAAGGGGGTCGGAAAAGGTATAGGGAATGCCGTATGCTTCAAGAAGGGCGGGAATCTGCGCCTCCCGGCCAAACCCATGCAACCCTTCTGCGATGTTGAAAACCATATCCCACCGGTCTCCGGATATCAGTCGCGTGACAAGAGCCTTGACATGTCCGATGCGATCGGGCCGGTAACCGGAAAACAGGAGAGCTGCCTCAATGGCCTCGATGGTATCTAACCGGTCGAACTCTGCCGTCTCTTCTTCCGTGTATCCCTCGGCAAGGTAATCATCCCGGAGATCGTATGTGAGGCCGATCTTCAAACTTGCGTTCCCCCGCAGTCGTTCCTTTCCGGCTTGAGGCTCACGGGGTGCAACGGCTGTCCGGATAATGAAATATCCGTCCCTGGTAATTTCTGAGAATCAGGTGGTTGCCTTCATGCCCTATGACGTATTCGGGAAGCAGGGGGATTTTACCACCCCCGCCTGGAGCGTCTATGACGTAGGTCGGCACGGCGTAGCCTGTCGTGTGTCCCCTTAATCCGCCAATAAGGTTAAGTCCCGTCTTTACGGATGTGCGGAAGTGGGATGATCCGGGTATCGGATCACATTGATAGAGATAATAGGGTTTCACCCGTATTTTGAGCAAACCGTGGAGAAGCCGCTTCATGGTATCCATGTTGTCGTTGATCTTATGGAGGAGAACTGTCTGACTTCCGAGAGGGATGCCGGCATTGGCCAGTCGGGTGCATGCCTGGCTCATCTCGGGGGTTATTTCATCGGGATGGTTTACATGGATGCTTATCCAGAGGGGATGGAACCGTTTTAAGGTGTAAATGAGCTGCGTTGTGATCCGTTGAGGCATGACGACGGGTACCTTGGTCCCGATCCGCAGGATCTCCAGATGGGGTATTTCTTTCAACCGGGATAACAGCCATTCCAGCTTCGAGTCTGACAGGGTCAGGGGATCACCGCCGGACAGGAGGACGTCGCGAATCTGCGGGTTTTGTCTTATGTATGCGATGGCGCTTTCCCAATGATCGATACTTGAAAGGCGCTTCTGGTGTCTGCCGACTATGCGCGAGCGGGTACAGTATCGGCAATAGGTTGCACAGGAATCGGTTACGAGAAAAAGGACGCGATCCGGATATCGATGGACGATCCCGGCCACGGGGCTGTCATGTTCTTCTCCGAGAGGATCTTCTTCTTCTTCCGCAGTGCGGTAGCATTCATCGGTTACCGGCACCACCATGCGTCGTAACGGCTGGGACACATCCATTTCATCAAGAAGGCTGGCATAATACGGTGTGATGGCAACGGGCAGATGACCCTCCTGTCCGTTCATGGCAAGCCGCTCTTCCTGTGAAAGCCAGATCATCTGTGACAGCGTCCGGACATCCGTTATCCGGTTTCGGAATTGCCATTTCCAGTCCTGCCACTCAGCAGTCGTAATTTCCGGATAGAAATGTTTCCGGAAGGTCTGGGCTCTCGTACTGTCTTTAAAACGAGAAACTCTGCGCAGTGGCTTGATCAAAACCACAGGTGGGTTTGGGTGGGTGTTACGGGATGGAAAAATGTCATCTATGCGATGATTATAATCAATTCCAACAACAAGACCGGTTATTCGACCTGGAGGTTCAACCTCCTCATTGAAAAGGGCTTCGCTTTCCATGTACTTACCCTCCTTGCTTTACGAAGCATTTAATCGGATTTTCTCGTTCGATTTCCACTCGTTCCCCTATTGGCGCTCTACTCTTTTTATTTGTGATTGTCAATAAATTTTTCCTCATTTTCAACCATTTTTTCTTGACATAAAGGCACTGAAAATTAGACGGTGGAACAGCCGTTTTTATTGCGAAAAAAAGAGGAAAAAATGCCGGAACTTCCCGAAGCAGAAACCCTGTGCCGTCAATTGAGAAAAGTCGTCCTGAACAAGACTATCCTGGGTATTGAAATCATCGATTCCAAACTAACACTGATCGATGAAGCGGTCGGCAGAAAAATAACAGCCGTCACCCGTCGTGGAAAGGCTCTGGAGATGCACCTTGATAATGACAGAAAAATGGTGCTCCATCTCCGGATGACCGGCCGGTTACAGTGGCAGAACGATCGACAGGAAAGGCTGCCGGCGCATGCACGCTTTACGATTGCCTTTGCGCAGGGCAGTCTCATCTTTATTGATCCCCGGCGGTTTGCAACCCTTGTCATGCGGGACCATCAGCCCGGCTGTGTCGTGATTGACGATCCTTTGCAGCATTGTTCGGCTGATCAGCTTGTGGAGCTGGCCAAAAACAGACGGCTTCCCGTAAAAGCTTTCCTCATGGATCAGAGATGGATCGCCGGTATCGGAAATATCTATGCCTGTGAGATTCTCCATGAAGCGTCTGTCAATCCCTGGCGAAAGGCTTGCAGTTTATCTTTTCGTGAGTGGGAGGCTGTTGCAGAGGCGGTAAGTCGGATCCTTAAAAGGGCCGTTGTCTGTCGTGGTACGACCATATCGGACTGGCGCGACCTGTTTGGCCGCAAAGGGGAATTTCAGGATGAACTGAACGTATATGCCCGTGACGGTCATCCCTGCGGGAGATGTCACGGCATGATTCAGCGGGAGCGCTTGAGCGGCAGGGGAACCTACTTCTGTCCGTCCTGCCAGAAATAAAAACTGATACTGACTGACTGATACTAACTGATAAGGACTTCCTTTGTTACGCTTCTTTTCACATTGTGGATTTTCCGTTGTAAGTCTGATTATAATCGGGTTGCATAGTGTGCCCTATGAAGGCACATAATGAGATCGGAATATAATTCTGATTGACAATATCATAATTTATGTGCATTCTGTGCCCTCAAAGGACACCATATGAATCTGAAACATAATACCCAGATGAAGACCCTCGGCCCACAGGCAGCGCAGCTTGTCACATCGCTCCACGAAGAAAACAAGCCGGTTTTCCGCCTGGAAGACGTCCAGCGAATCCTTGGTCTGGAAGAACCGTCCACACGCAGCCTGGTCAGAAAACTCGTAAACAGGGGCGTGGCCACGCGGTTGAAACCCGGGCTTTTTATCCTCGTCCCCTTCGAACTGGGAAAAGAAAGAGAGTACATGGGGAACCCCCTCATCGTGGCCCGCGAGTTGGCAGGCGGGAAAGACTACTACATCTCCCACGGCACGGCGATGGAGATCCACGGCATGGTCACCCAGCCCCAGTTGGTCGTTCACGTGACGACATTGGAAAAACACCGCCCCATCCGGATCATGGGCGCCGAGTTCCGGTTTATCACCTCCGGAAAGGGTTATTTCTTCGGCCTGGCGGACCACTGGATCACCAAACAGGAGAAGATCAGGATCAGCGATCCGGAGCGGACCGTCCTGGACGGCCTCCGGATGCCGGAATATTGCGGCGGCGTCACCGAACTGGCCAAGGGAATCTGGATCAAGAAGCCGGAATTAAACGACGGCAAGCTGGTTGATTATGCATTGAGAATGGACGTCGGGGCCGTCATCCGCCGGCTGGGGTATATCATGGAGCTTTACGAAATCGGTTCACTCAAAAGCCGCAATCGACTCCGCGACCGGCTGACAAACACCTATGTGAAGCTCGACCCCCTTCTGCCGGCCGAGGGGAAATTCCTGCGTAAATGGAGGCTGCACTTGAATGTGTCGCCCGATGAACTTCTTTCGACTGTGAGGACGTAATGATCCCGCAACGCGATCTGTCACTGCTGTCAAACCGTCTCGCCCGTGGAGGAGGGCGCCGCATCCCGGAGGCCGTCCTGGAAAAGGATTACTGTCTCTCTTGGTTCCTCGTCGGCTTGTCCGCGACCCCGCTCAAGGATATCCTCGCCTTCAAAGGCGGCACGGCGATCAAGAAATGCTACATCCCCGACTACCGTTTTTCCGAGGATCTCGATTTCACCCTGCGCAAAGAGACCGCGTTTGAAACAATCAGGGGTCACCTCGATGAAGCATTCAGCCGCACGGAAGAGGCATCGGGGATCAAGATCCGCCCCCGCCGTTATGACCGGCAGTCCCACGAAAACAGCCATACGTTCTATCTTGCTTATGAAGGCCCCCTTCCCGGTGCGACCGGCAAGGAGGTCAAGGTGGATATCACCATCCGGGAAAGAATCGTTTTCCCTTTAGAAACACTGCCGGTTCTCAAGACATACGATGAATACCGCGATCTTCCGACGGACGCGATGATCGGCGTCTACTCCCTCAACGAAATCGCGGCGGAGAAAATCGTCGCCCTTTTCGACCCGGCGCGGAACGAGCCGAGGGATCTTTATGACCTGTGGCGCCTGACCGGCAACGGCCTTGTCAACCCGGTCGATTTGACCCATGCGGTCGCCTCCAAGGCGGAATTCCGGAACAGAACGATGACCGACGCAAAGGACATATTTCTGCGGAAAGAGGCCCGTCTGAAAAAACTCTGGTCGGTCAGATTGTCGGCGCAGATGGCCGAGCTTCCGGAATTCGACGAGGTGTACCGGGCGGTGACAAGGGAACTGAAGAAGGAAAACTTTGGATAAGATCGAGTTGCCTATTCCAGTTATTGATATATTCGCATACAAAATGCTAAAAGGTTTGCGAAAATGAACTATAATCAAGGCACCTGATTATGGCAAAAGCAATTTTCACAACAAAAATAACTCCGAGTTACAATGATCTTCCTGAATTGATGTATCATTTTCCAAAGACCTATTTACGTCAAGCGACCCTGACAATCGGTGATTGGATTGTATACTACGAGCCAAGAAGAGAAGACATTTCACCAGCCGGCCATGCAGGACGTCAATGTTACTTCGCAACTGCCCGTGTAACTCACATCAAAGAAGACGTTGCCTTGAAAGATCATTACTATGCTTTCGTAGAAAACTATGTGGAATTTTCGGCACCGGTTCCCTTCAAAATTGGCTCATACTATTACGAAAGTGGGCTCAAAAAAGCCGATGGTTCAACCAACAAAGGGGCATTTGGCAGAGCCGTTAGAATTATTCAGGATGAAGAGTATCAGGCTATTGTTGCAGCTGGATTGGCACGGATAAACGAAAAAAATAAGCAAGAAGTTGCTGAGCCATTGGCCACTTTTGATTCAAAACGGCCCGTCATTCAACAAATTATCGAAAGACCCTTTCGTGAAGCTGCTTTTGCAAGGTTGGTGAAAGAGGAATACGGTTTAACATGTGCGATGACAGGGATTACTATAAAGAATGACCGAGGTATCACGGAGGTGGAGGCCGCTCATATCAGGCCTGTTAAATTTAATGGTCCCGATTCGGTGAGAAACGGCATTGCCCTTTGCCGCACCTTCCATTGGATGTTTGACCACGGCCTTATCTCAGTGGCAGACTCCGGCGATATCATAGTGAAAAATATTGTCCCTCCAAAAATTTATCAACTTATCAACACCACTGGGAAAATTCGAGTGCCCTCGAATAATGTATCCGCTCCTCATCCCGAATTTTTAAAGTTTCACCGTGAAGTGATTTATGACCCTGCCACACACTGATCTTGTTTTTCGCAATGAACCAACAGCTTTCTATGCACACAGCCAGACAGAGGTCTCAGCCATGTTCTCGACTTCCGGACTATATGGAATCAGCAACGTCTTTCACAAGGAATGGAGCGACAGCTCGAACAGATAGCTGAGGCCGTTTTTAACACGATCGTGGCCGAAGACCGGCCCGTCGATAATGTTACAGAGTGGTGCAAGAAAAAACTCTGCTGGGAGCGGGTAGAATGTCTCAAAATAGCATTATTCCCATCATTCAGTGCAGATTTGGTTGATAGAACTGAATTTCTGGCTGCAAAAAAAGATGCGAAAAAAATGCAAAAGACGGACACTGGAATTGCCGAGCAGGCAGAGGTTGTTCAGCTTGGTGGCAAGTATTGGCAACAACTTATATATTGGGCTGAAAAGAAAAACCTTTTGACACCCGATGAAAAGAAGCTTGTTGGTATAGCCGCCCGGATACCAAACAGGATCCCGCCCGATTTTCAATGTCCAAAATTACTTGAGATCCGTACAAGAATGGTCGCTGAAGGGTTTGAGTGCTCAAAATAACATCAGATGGAGTGCGTCAGATCGATCTTTAATCACTTTCGGTAATGTTCCGTTTCAACCAGGATCTCACTGATAAGAAATTCCTTTTCCGTGGCGGGAGTATATGAGGAAGGATTTTGTGTGACAAGAGGATAACAAATCCGGGGATGAGGAATATTTTCCACGCCTGCCCTATTTTTCTTTTTTGCCGATCGGGAGCGACGCCCTCAACATGGCCAGGCCGTTTTTTATCTGGAATGCACCTGTATACTTTCGGATGTCTGAATTCGAATACTTCACGATACAGGTGGGCGTTGAATTGATCTTGTGGGTTTTGATGATCTCATTGAGAACTCGATAAACCGGTTTAAGGTCGTATATCTCAAACGCTATACCCTGCGCGTTCAGCGCCTTTGCAAGACTTCCTTCATCCGTTATGCCCTGATTTTCTGCAATGGAGAACAGAACCCTTCTTGCGTGAAGGATGTCCTTGTAGTTGCGGGCAGCCTTCGCCACATACAAAAAATATTTCGCGTATGGATATGTTTGCCTGTGAAGCGGCACATCAACGAAGGTGACCCTGACGCCTTTCCGGGATAGAAATTCATCCAGTGCGGGGTCCAGCTCGGCTTCCAGAGACCGGCACGGCGGGCAGAAGTAATCCGTGGAAACGATTAATTCATACGGGCCGGCGCCGTATGAAGGCAGGGGTGATTTCTCGGCGCCGTAGGCCGGCATTGTGGAACCGGAAAATGTCAGCATGACAAAGAGATAACCGAAAAATACAAATGCCATGAGAGGAAGGCGCTTCCCGGAAAACGGGGGAAGCTCTACGTCCCCGAATCCGTGGAGTATTCGCTTAAACAAGCCGTTTTTGATGGCAAGGGGCTTTTCATAGTTCATGGCAAAGGCAAGCATGACGATCACAGCGAATGACAGACAGAAAGGACAATACGTGTTTTCCACAAGCTGATAGGCGATAAGGTAAATTTCCACGCCGATCCCCATGGCAAGTAGGGCACGGACGTGTGCCATTTGCCGGAAGGCGGTCAGAGTGATGAGCGCGAGCATATATCCGGCGCCGATATATTTCAAATCGATCCCGAAAATATCTCCCTGCAGGTAGGAACAGGACGTGTCGCACAACGCATAAAACAGGATAATTCCCATTCCCGTGATCCCCAGGATCGCCGTGATGGCGCGTCTGTATTCCGTCAGTATTGTTAGGGTCATTTTTTCTGCCTTGATGCTGGTTTCGCCGAACGTATCAATTTTGCCTCATCAGATCAAGGCAAAATGCGAACATTTTAGCCGGAGGGGATCATCAATAAAGGGGCTGTCTTTCAATATCGTCCGCGAATCCAGCCTTCCTGATCCATCCGGAGAGCGTTTTGTCTTCCGGCAGGGATTTGTCCAGGGGGATCAACGTCCATTGAATACGGTTACCGCCCGTCTGTCCTTCTTTTTCAAAATGAAAGGAGGCGTCTGAAATGGTGAATTGAAGTTTCCCTGCATACATACCTTTTTTGTACGACTGAAGAATCGGGGTTTCCCCTTCCCATAGCGGCGACCGGGTATATTGACCTTCCCGTCCGCCCAGGACGACATGAATGCCTGTCACCTGTCTGATGATCTCACGCTCTTTCTCCAGTCCCAGATCAGACAGAAGGATGATGATGTCCGCCTGTTTCCGGAGCGTTTCCATCACAGCTTTAGCCGTCTCGACGGGATCTTTAATAACAACCCCTTTTCCCATTGTCTTTCGGACGGACGGGCTCATGTCCGGGGAGAGAAGGCCGAAGAAAGCCACCCGGACGCCCTCGGCTTTTTTGATGATATAGGGCGGGAAAATCGGCGTACCCCTTGATCGCTCCATCAGATTTGCGGAGATCAGGGGAAATCCCGTCGATGCTTCCTGCCGCAGGAAAGACAGCCCCAGCTTCAGGTCTGAATCACCCACGTTGACGGCGGCAACTCCCATGCGCTTGTATGCACGGGTGATGAGCCTGGCTCTGTCCGGAGCCCGTTCGGAATGTGGATATGTCGGTGTGTCGTTAAACAGATGCCCCGAATCCACAACCAGAACCGTTTTTCCTTCGTTCCTGATACTTTCCACAAGGGCTGCACGCCGGGCCAGACCGCCCAGTTCTTTATTGCCTCAGGTTGGGCAGGGAAGGAGGTAGCCGTTCAAGTGGCTGCCGTGAATTATGAGCAGATTGGATATCTCGGCATGGATATTAGAAATTGGAAAGAGGGTGAAAATAATAAACGGTAAAGCTGCTGATAAAATGAGTTTTCTCATGTCTCTCCCCGCAAAACGTCCCGTACGGATCCTTTGAGATCCACCTTTTAAAAACCCTGCTCTGTACAGGGTTTCTGCCACTTTGTGATTTCACGCTAACACCCTCCCGTGGGGCACGTCAAGTGTGGATTACAGAAAACGATCGTTCATTTGAAGTCACTCGAAAGACAAAAAAATATTATTATTGAAACAATCAAAGATAATCCTTGACTTTCGATAAAGGCTGCAATATCGTGCTCGGCACTAAGTAAGTTTGGATTAAGACATTTTGAAGTGCAAAGGATTGCCACCATGCTTTTTTAGAGTATGTGTGGCTTTTTTCTTTCTGTCATAGTGGAAATCCGACTTAAGAGAATTTTGAGAAGGGAGGATAAAAGCGATGTCAGAAGGTAAAGTAAAATGGTTCAATGAAGGCAAAGGCTTTGGATTCATCGAAAAAGATGACGGTGGTGATGTGTTTGTTCATTTCAGCGCTATTCAGGCCAGTGGTTTCAAGACATTGAATGAGGGCCAGCGTGTCAGTTTCGATATCACGAAGGGCCAGAAAGGCCCGGCCGCAGAAAACGTAAAAATCATATAAGTTAACGATTTTTAAAAAGAGGTGCTCCTCTATGGTTTCCCATATACCGGAGCGCCTCTTTTTTTTTGTAAAAAACCAAGCAGGCTTTTGACACATGCTCAAAATTACGACAGTCAAAGGCTTGCTTGCCGGAGGGTAAATCATGCAAAAACCTTTAATTTTATTTTTTGTGGCTATCACTATTATTTTATTAATAGCGCCTAACTACGAAAACAGATTAAGAGGAGAAAGCTCTTTATACCAGAAAGTCTATAGCAGGGCAGTTGAGGAGGCCATAGGGAAATCAATCCTATGGGCAAGCGACGAACAGATTCGCAGGCTGGTGAATAGTGTAGAGAGAAAATATGGCAGTGAAATCAGGCAGATATCAAAAAAATATTATACAAGTTCAAAAGACATTAAGGCCATTACTATCGTTGAGTCATTAACAAATCAAGAAGCCGAATCCTGTGATGGCGCCGTAGGCCTGATGGGAGTTAAAAGAACGACCGGGATGGATATGGGTTTCGACGACATCGAACATCCGGTAGACAACCTTAAAGCGGGGACAAAATACTATAAGATGCTGCTTAAAAAATTCAAAGATAGGGACTTGGCCTTAGCAGCTTATAACCTCGGCCCGCGTGAAGTAGAAAACAGGCTGATCAATGGTTTCAACCCTGAAACAATGGACTATATATGGAAGATAAGGCGCGTCAGGCAACTCGTCATGTAAGTCTGATGGGAAGCCTGATAAATCTCAAAAAGTCTTCATTCCCCACCGATGATGCTGTTAATTACGTTCTGTTTTGAAAAGTGACCATTCGATAAATAATACATCTTATCTTCGTAACCGAGGAGATGACGTCGGATTTCATGAGGTCGTAATCCCTTTTGATGAAGGTTCAACGCCTTTTCTTTGAGTTCTTCCATGTAGCGAATCTTGCATTTCAACGCCTCTCCACCGTTCTCCACGACACCCTTAAACCCGCAGAACATGGTCTTAATATTGAGAGATGCTAATTTCCTCAATGAGTCAAGTGTCAGGCAAAAATCTTCATCCGACCGGAGATACACAACCCGTTTGCCGCAAAAGATGTCACCGGAAAATAACCAACCGTTATCCGGTTCGTAAAGGCAGATATGATCGGCAGAATGTCCCGGCGTATGGATAACCTGCAACGTATGACGAGAAGTCGATATTTTGTCGCCGATAGATTGACCGCGAGATATTGCCGGGACGCCCCACACCACTTTGCGATAAAATTGCATAAGGATTCTTTCGGGATCTTCAATAAAAGACAGGGCAGCAGGATGCGCGTAAATAGACGCTCCGAATTTTTCCTGAAAGAGGCGGTTGTTGCCGATATGGTCTTCATGATGATGTGTGTTTATGATGGTCGTGCATCGATTTTCACTTAACCTGGATTTCCATTCATTCTGAACGGCAACAGTACCGGTATCGATCATGGTATCATCCAACTGAAATGCATGAGTCTTGTAAAGGACCCATTTCCGATTGGCCGCAACGTGTTTTCCCATCTGAAAAACGGTAACCGGTCCATATTGTTTGATAATTAACAACTTGTTATCCTTTCCAGCGATTCACGATGGGCCATACTGACCTGCCGCTGCTGCCATGACCTCCCCTATCCTTGCCGGAACCGGATCCCTGACCCCTTCCGTAAGCCTGCAATTTTGTCTGTGTACTCCTGTCAAGGCTCATCGTCTTTTTACTCCTATCCTCAAAGAAAAAATGACATCCCAAAAATAATACGACCTGTGTTCGTCGTCGAGCTGTTGAATTATACGGAACAAATTTCTAAGGTCAATGAAAAAGAAAGGTGGAATCGAGTATATCCGGACGCCATTTATATTTAAAGACTCCTGGACCAGGCAGGAAGAGGTGGATCAGAACTTGACTTTAGGGATGAAGCCAAGTCAAACTACTTAATCGTATTTTAGCTTGTAAATTTAATTCAGATAAAGCATAATACCCTTGTATTTTTAATTATACGATTAAGCAAGGTGCTCAATGCGTAGATTCATTGATGAAGAACTTCGGCGATGGAAGGACGGAACACGGCGCAAACCGCTGATATTGAGAGGGGCACGGCAGGTTGGCAAAACCTGGTCGCTGAAGGAGTTCGGAAAAAACCGGTTTGAATCCCTCGCCCTGGTAGATCTGGAGCGCAATCCTCCCTTGCGCAGGCTGTTCGATGGCGATCTCGGCGCGGCGCGCATCTGCGCAGATCTGGAGGTGCTGCTCAGGCAGAAGATCACGCCGGGGAAAACCCTCCTCTTCCTCGATGAAATCCAGGCATGTCCCCGCGCCATAACCGCCCTGCGCTATTTTTACGAGGAAATGCCCGATCTGCATGTCGTGGCCGCCGGATCGCTCCTGGAGTTCGCGCTCAAGGACGCCTCCTTTCCCGTCGGTAGAATCCAGTTTCTTAACCTCTATCCCCTTTGCTTCGCCGAATATCTGGAGGCCATCGGCAACGCTCCCGCAACTGCAGCCGTTCTCGGCAATCCGGGCGATATAACCCCCGCCGTGCATGAACTTCTCCGCGACGAACTGAAGCGCTTTTTTTTCATCGGCGGAATGCCGGCGGCTGTCAAGGCTTACGCGGAAAGCGGCTCTTTGCGTGACGCCTTCGAGGTTCAGGGGGAGATTGTGGAATCATACCGGATGGATTTTGCCAAATATACCCCCCAGGTTGACCGTTACTGCCTCGACTCGGTTTTTACCTCGCTGGCGCAGAGTGTCGGACAACAGATTAAATATGCGCGGCTGGGCGAAGGGTATGCCAACCCGACCCTGAAGAAGGCTTTTGAGGCGCTCTGCCTTGCGCATGTTGCGCGCAGAATTCCATCCGTCGATCCCTCCGGCCTGCCGCTGGGGGCGAGCGCTTCGGCAAAGATATTCAAGGCGCTGCTGCTGGACGTGGGGCTGATGCGTTCTCTGTCCGGCATGCCGGATGATGTGGAGTATGCCAGGGGCGATCTGCTTGCCGTCTATCGCGGCGCCATGGCGGAACAGTTCGTAGGACAGGAGATGCTTATCTCGCAAAATGGAAGTCTCTATTACTGGGATCGGCAGGCGAAGAGCAGTTCTGCCGAGGTGGATTATCTAACTGTTCTGAATGGCAGGATTCATCCGGTGGAGGTGAAAAGCGGCGCCGCAGGCAGCCTGAAAAGCCTGCATCTGTTCATGGCCGCATACCCGGAGTGCGGCAAGGCGCTGGTCTTTTCCGACCGACCCT
>JBAWYD010000012.1:0-33028 GCA_037143735.1 Deltaproteobacteria bacterium | reverse complement strand
ACACTCGACATCCTGCTCCCAAAGCAGGCGCGCTACCGGGCTGCGCTACGCCCCGATTTTATGACTTAATTTCAGGAATATTTCTTTTTTGTAACCATTTTTTCAGCTTTTTCACAGCCATTGCCCTGTGGCTTACTCTGTTCTTTGTAGTCAACGGAAGCTGTGCAACAGTCAATCCCTTTTCGGTGATATAAAAGACCGGATCGTATCCGAAACCACCCTCACCTGCCGGCTCCTCACTGATCTTCCCGTGCAGATAGCCCTCAAACGTTTTAAACCAACCATCCGGTTTATACATGACGAGAACACATCGAAAAGAAGCATCTCTCTGTTCCGATGGGACATTTTTTAACTGATCAAGGAGCATTTTAATGTTTCCTTCATCTGTTGCATCATCTCCGGAATACCTGGACGATCTTACACCCGGCAGGCCACCCAGATAATTCACTTCCAAACCGGAATCATCCGCCAAAACCATTTTTCCGGTTGCATTTGAAATCGTTTTTGCCTTTTTATAGGCATTTTCAAAAAATGTTTCGCCGTCTTCTTCAATTTCAGGAAGATCAGGAAAATTACTCAGCGAAAGTAACATAACTCCCATATCTTCGAACATCGCTTTTATTTCCTTTATTTTTCCCTCATTTCGAGACGCAAAAATCATCGTTTCCAGATTACTTCTCCCAATATATCCTTCTGTATTTTAGTAATTTCATTTATTCCCTTCGTGGCAAGGTCAATCATCTGATTCATTAATTCACGGCTGAACGGCTCTTCTTCCGCCGTACCCTGGATTTCAACAAATCGACCATTACCCGTCATCACAAAATTCATGTCTACTTCCGCTTTCGAGTCTTCCTCGTAGTTAATATCGAGGTGTATCTGTTTGTCTATGATACCGACGCTTACTGCTGAAATATAATCGGCCACTGGAATTTCCTTCACGAGTCCGTTATTTTTCTGTTTTATAAAAAGATCCATTAAGGCAACGAAGGCCCCCGTAATGGATGCTGTCCTTGTTCCCCCATCAGCCTGAATCACATCACAATCTACATAAATCGTTTTTTCACCGAAAGTATTCAAATCAGTTACGGAGCGCAGTGATCTTCCGATAAGCCTCTGAATTTCATGAGTCCTTCCCCCAACCCTCCCTCTTGTCGATTCACGGGGCGTCCGAAGGTGTGTTGACATGGGAAGCATTGAGTACTCCGCAGTTAACCAACCTCTGCCGGTATTCTTTAAAAAAGGAGGAACTTTATCTTCAATGGTTGCCGTGCAAATAACTTTCGTATGGCCCATTTCGATCATAACCGAACCTTCTGGATACTTTAGAAAGTCCTTTACGATTGTGATTTGCCGTATTTCATCAAACCGGCGCCCGTCAGCTCTTAATAACATGATTCACCGAAATATTTTTTGGTTTTCAAAATTCCATTATGCTTTTACTTAATGCACGGGCAACGGCACTTCTCACGTTTTCATCCATCATCTTTTTTTTGTCTTCCTGATTGCTGGCAAATCCGATTTCCACGACAACAGCAGACGTCTGGAGACCCTTAAAAATGACCAACGGTGCGTTGCGCAGGCCTCTGCTCTTTCTTGGGAAAACTGTTTCCAGATTCCGTTGTATCAATTGAGCCAGCCTGACACTGTCGTTTAAATATTTATTCTTTGCCATGTCTTCAAGAATCTCCCGGGAATTTACCTGCCCTGCAGTGACTGAAGCGAATCCTGGAAAATAAAGTTCGTAACCCGATGATTCCTTGCCATACCCGCCGTTTACATGAATTCCCACAAATACGGCCGAATTCGAAGTTGTAATGGCCTTCATCCTCTCAGACAATGAAATGTTTTTATCCGATATTCTCGTGAGCAGTACTTGAATATTCCCTGATTTTTCCAGTTCTTTTTTTAACATGGTAGCGATGGACAGGGTTATATCTTTTTCATAGTACTTGTCTGATAATTTGACGCCCGTATCTGTTCCGCCATGTCCTGCATCCACAATAACCTGATGTTTACCATTGGATGTTTGTGCCATTGATATCGTCGACACAAGCATAAATGGGAATATCAATAAAACAATGACCATTCTCTGTATCCATTTTTTCATCTGATCATCCATCATAATATTAAGCCATGTAAAATTGGCGGATAAAACTTCGGTGTGCGTCTCATACAGCATGTAACGGCCATCTGTCAATCTACAAACTATTTTCTTGTATTCATCTTCATGACGATCTTCTGACCCTCTCCACGGATATCACACTTTTGAGTTTTTTCATTGCATTGAGCACCTGTGTAAACTGTTGTAAATCATTTACATCCAGTTTAAAATCACATATGGCCTGCATGTCAGCGGACCTCGTTTCTAATTCCGCATGGCTGATGTTAACATCCATGGTCGATATTACGGCGCTGATTTCCGCCAGCAATCCCTTTTTATCTGTACAGACAACCCTTATATTAACAGGAAACGTCTGCTTCTCTTTGATATTCCATTCGACATCTACAATTCTTTCCGTATCCACTTCCTCTACATTCATACAATTAGCCGTATGAACCGTCAGCCCTCTCCCCCTTGAGATATACCCCAGTATTTCATCGCCCGGTATGGGATGACAACACCTTGCATACCTGACCATGACATCCTCAATCCCAGTCAGAGATATCCCTACGGAAGAAGACGCCGGGGTCTTCTTTTTTCCCTTCTCGGGTGTGCTTTCCGATTGCCTTGAAACATCTTCAGGCAGAAATTTATTGACAATCCTTTTTGCCGATACTTTCCCATATCCGACAACCGCCATAAGATCATCCACGCTGCTGATGGAATACTCCGCGTAAACTTTTTTAATTTCATCAGACTTCACTATCTGACTGAATTTAAGATGATGCTTTTTGAATTCTTTATCCAGGATATCTTTCCCGAGGGCAATGCTCTTCTTTCTTTCTTCCGTTTTTATCCAGTTTCTTATTTTTGATATGGCCCGGGATGTTACGGCATACTTCAACCAATCCTTAGTGGGATGGTGGCCGGCCTGTGTGATGATTTCAACGGTGTCACCATTTTTAAGTTCATATTTCAGCGGCACAATATTCCGGTTGATCTTTGCTCCCACACACTGATTGCCTACGTCCGTATGAATACTGTATGCAAAATCGATAGGGGTTGCTCCCTTGGGAAACGCCTTTACATCTCCCCGCGGTGTGAATATATAGACTTCATCCGGGAAAAGCGCCATTTTCAGATTTGACATGAATTCCCGGGGGTTTTTAAGGTCCTGCTGAACCTCAAGCAGTTCCCTGAGTTTTTTGATCTGCTCATCATCATCACTTTTATAAGATTGTCCCTCCTTGTACCGCCAATGCGCGGCAATCCCTTCTTCCGCCCATTCGTGCATGATTCTGCTTCTGATCTGAATCTCCACCCTTTCCCCATAAGGACCGATAAGGGTCGTATGCAATGCCCGGTAATTATTGGCCTTCGACATGGCGATATAATCCTTAAAGCGGCCGGGTACGGGTTTCCAGAGGGCATGAACAACGCTTAGTGCTTCATAACATTCAATTTCTTTCTCAGAATCAAGAATGATCCTGAAGGCAATCAGGTCATAGACCTCGTCGAGATCGATATGTTGTTCTTTCATTTTTTTATAAATACTGTAAAAATGCTTTGCCCGGCCTTCGACACTGCCCTTTAAACCAAATTGATCGATCTCCTTTTGAATAATATTTTTAACTTCCTCCGTATATTGTTCTCTCTTTTCCTTTCTCTTGGCGACCCTTTTGGCCATTTCATTGTAGGCCTCAAAGTTAAGGTAACGGAAGGCGAGATCTTCAAGTTCCACCTTTATCCAGTTAATTCCGAGACGGTTTGCAAGAGGGGCATACAACTCCAATGTTTCTTCAGCAATATATTTCTGTTTTTCCGGTGTCTGAAACTCAAGGGTTCTCATATTGTGTATCCTGTCCGCCAGTCTGATCAGGAGTATTCTGATGTCTGAAGACATAGCGAGAATCATTTTTCTGAAATTCTCCGCCTGTTGCTCTACCTTGCTTCCAAATATTATCTTGCTTATCTTTGTTAGCCCCTCGACAAGAAATTCGACTTCTTTCCCAAACGCTTCCCTGATCTGGTCGGGGGTTGCAAGCGTATCCTCAACCGTATCATGAAGTAAACCCGTAACAATTGTCGCCGCATCGAGCTTCATATCTGCCAGCATTCCAGCCACTTCAACAGGGTGCGTAAGATAAGGTTCACCTGAAAGACGTACCTGACCCTGATGAACCGAAGCGGAGAAGATATATGCCTTCTCTATGATCTCCTGCTCTTCCGGTCCGAGATAGGACTGGGTTTTATCCAAAATATCTGTAATTCGTAACATGGATATCATACACCTTCACGAATAAACCTTGTGATAAATTCAACGATTCCTTCCAGCGATACGTCGATCACTTCGCCCGATTTTCTGATTTTTACTTCTACGGTTTCCCGGGATAGTTTTTTTGATCCTATGGTAACCCGCAGGGGAATGCCTATGAGATCAGCATCCATAAACTTTACACCGGCCCTTTCATCCCTGTCGTCAAGAATCACCTCGATGTTTTTTTCTGAAAGGTCGATATATAAGCTCTCGGATGCTCGACGAACGGACTCATCCTTCACATTTACAGGCGTAATTATGACATGATACGGTGCGATTGGAAGCGGCCATATAATGCCATTGCCGTCGTGGTTCTGTTCAATGCTTGCCGCAACAGTCCGCCCGATTCCGATGCCGTAGCAGCCCATGACCATGAATTGTTCCTTGCCGTTCTGGTCAAGGTAGGTGGCGTTCATTGCCCGGCTGTACTTTTTCCCCAGCTTGAATACATGACCCACTTCGATCCCCCTGGCAAATTTCAGTGCACCTCGACATCGAATACACAAATCTGTATTTCTGGCAATTCGTAAATCCGCAAATGCATTTACTTCAAAATCCCTGCCGATATTCACATTCTTAATATGATGGTCCTTCTTATTAGCGCCCATCACAAAGTTTGTCCTGTTCATAAGTGAGTAATCAGCAATGATTTTTGCCTTGATCCCTACAGCGCCGGCAAAACCACGGGGAGCCCCCGTCACGTCATGAATCATCTCCTCCGTCGCCATGGTAAGGCTATTACATCCCAGATAGTTCTTTACCTTTATTTCATTGACTTCATCATCACCTCTTACAAGAACGGCAACGGGAATACCGTCCGCCTCGTATATAAGGGTTTTGATGACATCATCCGGAATCACATGAAGAAACGAACAAAGTTCCTCTATTCTCTTCACATCGGGGGTGACGATTTCTTCAAGAGGCAAAAAAACATCCTCCTGATGGTTACATTTCTCCGGTACAGGCACTTCTGCCTTTTCAAGATTCGCCGCATAATCACAGACACTGCAAAAAACGAGAGAATCCTCTCCTGAATCGGCTATTACCATGAATTCATGCGAGAAACTCCCTCCGATGCTTCCCGTATCTGCTTCGACAGGCCTGAATTTCAGACCGCACCGTGTGAATATTCGGTTATAGGCATCAAACATCTTTCTATAGCTGCTATCTACCCCATCTTCGCCAGCATCGAAACTGTAAGCATCCTTCATGCCGAATTCCCGACACCTCATGACCCCGAAGCGGGGTCGGATTTCATCACGAAATTTTGTCTGGATCTGATAAAGAATTCGTGGCAGTTGACGATATGTTTTGATTTCATGTCTTACAAGATCCGTGATGACTTCTTCATGGGTCGGTCCCAGACATGACTCTCTGTCATGACGGTCCTTGAATCTCAACAATTCCTTGCCATACAATGTCCAGCGCCCCGATTCTTCCCATAGCTCGCGAGGCTGTACCATCGGCAGATACAACTCCTCGGCGCCCGCCCTGTTCATCTCTTCCCTGATGATCTGCTCAACCTTTCTGATTACCCGATATCCTAGGGGGAGATATGAATAAATACCACTCGTTAATTTTCTTATCATTCCTGCCCTGATCATAAGTTGATGGCTTATGACTTCAGCATCGGAAGGTACTTCTCTTTCCGTTGGCAGAAACATCTCTGAATAACGCATTATGCCTCCTTACCGTTACGAATCATGGTGTTTATTTCGTCCATTAACACCTTTACGAAATCACCCTCTTTGACTTTTCTGATGATCTTTCCTCTTTTAAAAAGCATGCCGAAACCCCGTCCACCTGCAATTCCCACGTCCGCTTCAGTCGCTTCGCCCGGTCCGTTTACCACACAACCCATCAAAGCAATTTTCAGGTATGATTTTATCCCTTTTAACTGCCTTTCCATCTCCTGTGTCAGCGCCAGGAGATCAATCTCACACCGGCCGCAGGTCGGGCAGGAAATAATATCCGGTCCTATTTTTCTGATCTTCAATGTTCTTAAAATACCATACGCCACATCGATTTCAGACACAGGATCTCCCGTTACGGACACCCTGATCGTATCTCCAATTCCTTCGTAAAGGAGGATACCCAAACCTATGGATGATTTAATGGCAGCAGGTATCAGGGTACCAGCTTCTGTTACACCCAGATGCAATGGATAATCTGTTCTTTTTGATATGCCACGGTAGGCCTCTATCATTGTTGCCACGTCCGATGACTTCAAAGACACTTTGATGTTTTCAAAACCGGAACTTACGATATGATCAAGATTCCTGAGAACACTTTCAACGAGCGCCGGTGCTTTCGGCCCTCCGTATTTCACGAATAAATCCTTTTCAAGAGATCCGGCATTGATGCCAATGCGCACGGCCGTTCCCTGAGTCTTTGCAAATTGGATGATTTCAAGTATTTTATTTTTTTCTATGTTACCTGGATTGATCCGGATTCCTTCCACACGGTTCTGTATCGCTGCAATGGCAAGCCGGTAATTGAAATGAATATCTGCGATCAGGGGAATAGAGATTTGTTTCCGTATATCCTTCAATGCCGACGCCGCTTCCTCGTCCGGTACAGCCACCCGGACCGCCTCACAACCGGCTTCTTCAAGCATTCTGATCTGACTAACCGTATCCCTCACATTCCTCGTGTCCGTGCAGGTCATGGATTGCACCACAACAGGCGCATCACCGCCTATCTGAACATCACCTAAATATACAGTTTTCGACTTTCTCTTCTTTATGGAGGTTTCCAATAGGATGCACCATGTATGACTGTTACGATAAGATTTCGTATCTTTCCTATAACACGAAGGAATGATTGCAATCAATAAGGAATATAAGGACATTCAGATGGTAAAGCTATCAGTCCACCTGAGGGATGATGAGGATGCGCAAGCGTCATTCATATAAGGGATGTGATCCTTCTTGATAATCCGTCAGCGACCTTGCCAGCAATACAGGCACAACTGGTTCTCCGGAAGCCCGATGGCTTCAATCATGTCTTCAATGTATAAATATCGGAGAGACGTGACGTTTAAGTCTTTACGAATCCACTCGACCATATCCCGATATTTATCTGACCGGTGATCCAGATATTCATCTATCTTATCAATATCTTTTCCCTCAATATTTATTATCGCCCTTCGAGAAGCCAGCTCCATTAAGGAACGGGTGGAGGCCATATATCTGCATGGATACATTAACGGTGGACAGGCAGGTCTGATATGGATTTGAAGAGCGCCATTGTCCCAGAGCTTTTTTATGGTGTAGTTCTTGAGCTGTGTCCCTCGAACGATCGAATCATCACAGACAATCATCTTTTTGTTCATTATTACTTCCCGTATGGCGCTCAGTTTCATGGTTGCAACCAAGTCTCTGATATCCTGAGAAGGCGGCGTATAGCTTCTACCATACCCCGGCGTATATTTGACAAGGGGTCTTCGATAGGGAATACCTGATCCTATGGCATATCCTATCGCATGTCCTATGCCTGAATCAGGTATACCTGTCACGAAATCCGCTTCAACATCATCGCCTCTGGCTATCGCCATTCCGCATCTTTCCCGGGTATTCTCAACACTGATTCCGTCATACATAGACGAAGGATCTCCAGTATATATCCAAAGGAAGGCGCAAACTTTCTTTTCAGGCCCCCCAGGCTTCATGTTTTTGAGTCCCTGTAATGAAAGCAGCGCGATTTCACCGGGTCCGAGACACTGCCTTAATGCGAATCCCAAATTTGGAAAAGAACTCGCTTCCGTTGCAACAACGAGCTCGCCAGTTTCATCTTTTCCTCCTACGGAAAGGGGAAAGCGTCCGAATTTATCTCTCGCGGCATAGATGCCTTCTGACGTCATAATCAGCGCACACATGGAACCTTCAATGGCATCCTGCATTTTTTTAATGCCATCAACAATATTTTCCCCTGTGTTGATCAATTTTGCCACAAGCTCCACCGTATTTATTCCCCCGCCCGCCATTTCACTGAACGATGACCCATCATTCATAAGAGATCTCGTAAGAGCATCCTTGTTTGTAATCATGCCCGTTGCGGCAATGGCAAACGTACCGAATCTTGATCTAACGACCAGGGGCTGGGGCGCTTCGTCATCAATAGCCCCTATTCCCATCGTCCCCCTCATTTTTTTATAATCATCAAACAATCTTGATTTGAATTGCGCCTGGCTGATGCGGTGAATGGCGTTTTGGAAACCTTCGCTCCCGATGACAGACAGTCCACCATTTTCTGTCCCCAAATGAGAGTGATAATCGGTACCGTAAAATAAAGTCTTCATGCAATCGTTTCTGGAAATAACCCCGAAAATCCCACCCATTTTATCACCTTTTGTGTTAAATAACCCCGCCTACACGACGGGGATTTCCTGATCGAACCCAAAACCTGAAGACCTGTAAGAAAGCCTCATTTGTCATTACGAGCAAAGCGAGACAATTTTTTACGAAACCGTCAAACCCTATTTACACAAGTTTCATGACGGCAATCTTGATCCTTTCCATGCCCTCCTCAATTTTACTCAATGAGGTGGCATAGGAAAGTCGAATATGATGATCCTGGCCGAAGTCTGCGCCGGATACAACGGCAACACCGGCCTCATCGAGAAGGTAGGCTGCCAAATCTGATGAATTTGATATCATGAGATTGCGATAAGAGCGCCCATAGAGTGCCGAAACATCCGGAAATACATAAAACGCCCCTTGAGGGTTCATACATGAGACGCCATCGATGGCATTGAGCTTACCCACTATCACGTCCCTTCGCTTCTTGAATTCTCCAACCATTTCATAGACGCTTTCCTGAACACCATCCAGCGCCTCTATGGCAGCAGCCTGAGAAATCGAAGTAGGATTTGAAGTATTCTGACTCTGAAGTTTTGTTATCGCCGAAATAATTTCTTCGCTGCCGGCGGCATAACCGATTCTCCAACCCGTCATAGAATACGCCTTTGACACACCGTTCACAATGATGGTTGATTGTTTGATTCTTGCGTCGACGGATGCAATGTTGCAAAACAACAGGCCATTATAAATAATCTTTTCATATATATCATCAGATATGACGAAGATGTCCCTGTTGAGGATAATCTCTGCAAGCGCCTCCAGTTCAGACGCCGAATATACAACGCCGGTAGGATTGGAGGGGCTGTTTATGATAATGGCTTTCGTCTTCTTGCTGATGATACTTTCAAGCTGATCAGGCGCTATTTTGAAGCCACGAGCGGCGTCCGTTTTCAGAATGACCGGGGTTGCTCCTGAAAGAACCACCATATCCAAATACGATACCCAGTATGGTGACGGAATAATGACCTCATCACCTTCTTCGAACAAAACCTGAATGAGGTTATAAAGGGTATGCTTTGCACCGCAGGAAACAGCGATTTCATCTCTGTTGTAACACAATTGACTATCCCGCTTCAGCTTTCGAATAATGGCATCCTTTAATTCATCAACCCCGCCAACGGGGGTATATTTCGTAAAGCCTGCCTCAATGGCCTTTATGGCCGCCCGTTTGATATGACCCGGAGTATCAAAATCAGGTTCTCCCGCACCAAAGCCGATAATATCTCGACCTTGCGCCCGCAATATATTGGCTTTTCTAGTAATTTCGAGGGTTGGCGATACTTTTATACTATTGATTCTTGATGACAGTTTCATTATGTATAATACTTCCTACTTTCCGAATTTTTCCTGTAATTGTTGATATACGTTATCTGGTACCAGTCCTTTTACCGATCCTCCCATACTGGCCGCTTCTTTTATAATCTGAGAACTCGTAAAAAACCACTTATAACCTGTCATGAGGAATACCGTTTCAACATCTCTGTTCAGTCTTCGATTGATAAGCGCCAGTTGAAATTCATACTCAAAATCGGACAGGGCTCTCAAACCCCTCAATATAACGTTCGCTCCCGAATTCCTGACGTAATCAACCACGAGACCTGCATAGCTATCAACGCGCACCCTTTCCTGATTTTTTACGACATCACTGATCATTTTCACTCTCTCTTCGACTGAAAAAAGATAGGTGGTTTTGTTGGGATTATAGGCAATCAAGACAATGATTTCATCGAACATTCTCAAACCTCTTGTGATGAGGTCGACATGGCCGTTGGTGATGGGATCAAAAGAACCTGGATAAACAGCAACTTTCTGCATACTTTTCCTATTTGTTTGAATGAATTTTTAAAAAAGACAGCGCCGTATCACCATATATTCTCTGATCTTGCAATACATAATGATCCGACATCGATTCCGGCAAGGCTTCTCTTTTTGAATGCTGAACGACAATGATGCTACTGCCTGTAAACAGTCTCCCATCTTCAAGATTCTTCAGTGTCTTTTTGATCAATCCCGCTTCATAAGGGGGATCGGCAAACAGCGTGTCAAATTTTTCCCCTCTTTCGCCCAGTTCACGGATGCCTCGTCCCACCTCATTTCTGAGCATTTCACACCGAAGTCCCAACCCTAAACTTTCAATATTCTTCTTAATGGCATTTGCCAAAACCACATTTTTTTCTATAAATACCACCCTTGCAGCGCCGCGACTCAGAGCTTCAATCCCCACGTTGCCGCTTCCGGCAAAAAGATCAAGGAAATTTTTCCCTTCCACGTCATGAAGGATGTTAAAAAGCGTTTCCTTGATCTTATCTGAGGTTGGCCTTATGCGACATTTCTTCGGCAGATAAATCTGCCTGCTTCTGGCCTCACCTCCAACAATTCTCATAAGTGTTCTCTTATAAGAATTTCAGCAATCTGTATCGTATTCAGGGCGGCGCCTTTTCTCACATTGTCCGACACAATCCACATATTGATTCCATTTGCTATCGACTCGTCTTCTCTGATTCTGCCGACATATGTGTCATCTTTACCAGCAACATGAATGGGCATGGGATATTCATTTTCTTTCGGATTATCAAGTACCGTGACGCCCGGTGAGCGGGAAAGAATATTCCTGACCTCCTCGGCTGTAATTTTCCTTTCCGTTTCAATATTAACAGATTCGGAATGACCAAAAAAAACAGGTACCCTGACGGTTGTGGCGGTAACAGCCACGGCTGAATCATTCAGAATCTTTTTCGTTTCATTCACCATCTTCATTTCTTCTTTTGTATAACCATTATCCAAAAAAACATCGATCTGGGGAAGACAGTTGAATGCAATTCTATGAGGATAGACACTGTTCTTAGGTTCACGATCATCCAGGATAGCCTTTGTCTGCTCCATCAATTCCTCAATGGCTCTCTTTCCCGTACCGGATACGGCCTGATACGTCGATACCACGATTCGCCTGATCCTGACGGCATCATGAATCGGTTTCAGGATTACCACCATTTGGATGGTTGAGCAGTTCGGATTCGAGATGATACCCTTATTTTTATACATGGCAATGGCTTCTGAATTTACCTCCGGCACAACAAGGGGAACATCGGGATCCATCCTGAATGCACTCGTGTTGTCGATGACCACACACCCCGCATCGGCGGCGATTGGTGCAAACCGTTCACTGACACTTCCCCCGGCCGAGAAAAAACCGATGTCGATATCCGAGAAAGAGTCTTCGTTCAATACCTGAATCGGAACGGATTGCCCCCTGAATTGGAGTATTTTACCGATCGATCGTTGCGATGCGAGCAGTGTCAGTTGCCGCACGGGAAAGTTTCTTTCCTCAAGAATCCTTAACATTTCGTTGCCCACGGCTCCCGTGGCGCCAACGACGGCAACATGATATGTCTTCACAACAGTTTACTCCCTGCAATTTTTATCTTCGATGCGTGACACCAGGATATTCCGCTACTTAGAGCAAGCTAAGTTTGGGCTGCTGAGATCTCCTTGCCTTAATCTCCGCATATGCTTTCTTCCCGAGCTTGAACAGGGACCAGGATGGTCCGGAAAGGCTATAGCCGAAAGAGAAAGTAAACATCATGATCTGAGGCTCAGCGATAATGATGATGAGGATAAATACGATGATGACAAAGGACATAAACGGTTTTCGAGAGAAATAGTTCAGGTCCTTGAAACTGTAATATTTAATACTGCTGACCATGAGCAATGACAAAGACACCACTGTAACAAGCACGGATAGATCAACAAATCTGCCTTCCCCTCCCACATAGAAGAAAAGCAGCACTCCCGTGGCGATGACTGTGGCCGCTCCCGGTATCGGCAATCCGTTAAAGAGTTTGCTTTCGATCATGGCGATCTGGACATTGAATCGTGCGAGCCGAAGGGCGCCGCAAACGACAAAAAGAAATGCTGCAAGCCACCCCCATTTCCCGTAAGACGACAGAGCCCATGAATAGGTCAGAATGGCAGGCGCAACCCCAAAGGCCACCAAATCGGCCAGAGAATCATACTCCGAACCAAATTTGCTCGTGGTGTTGGTCATTCTTGCTATTCTGCCGTCAAGACCATCAAGTACAAAAGCAATAAGAATGGGTACGGCCGCCAGGAAATAGTCTCCTTTCATGGATGCTATGACGGAATAAAATCCACAAAAAAGACTTGCCGTAGTAAAAAGATTGGGAAGGACGTAAATCCCCTTCCTTACACGCTCCCTCTTTAACGATGCGCCTTTTTTCATTTTAGCCATCCTATCGGTGTCTCACCTGCCTTTACCTTGTCCCCAATGCTCACGGCTACGGCAGTATCAACGGGTAGAAAGACGTCGAGACGTGAACCGAACCGTATGAGCCCGAACCGGTCCCCTTTATTAACATGCATCCCCTCTTCCAACCAACATTCAATCCTTCTTGCAATTAAACCTGCTATCTGTTCCGTCAAGATTTGTTTTCCCTTGACCGTTTCAATCAGTACAGAGTTTTTTTCATTTGATGTCGAGGCTTTATCCAGATTTGCTGAAAAAAACTTTCCTTCACGGTAGCGGACGGCATTGACTGTACCCGAATACGGTATTCTGTTGACATGAACGTTAAATACGTTCATGAAAATGCTGATTTTTTTTGATGGCCCCTTCATCAGACCGTTCTCTGCGACATCTTCAATCTTTATGACCTTGCCGTCAGCAGGAGAAACGACCAAGCCATTATCTTCCGGTGAAAATCGTTCCGGATTACGGAAAAACCATGTCACAAACGCCGTCAACAAAAAAAACGGAACCGATACCCATGTTTTGCCTACGAGCGCCAAAACAACAGAGAGTAGAAACAAAGGAACAATAAACGGAAACCCCTGCCTTGCTATGATAAAATTCTGCTTCATGTCCAGTCGGTCTTCAGTTGCAGGGGTAGAACCCTAACGTCGTAACCGTCTTATCCCTCTCGGTACTTTGATAAAATTTTAAAGATTTGCTCTTTTTTCTGCAGCTTTTTTTTCTGCAGCTTTTTTTTCTCGCCCTCTTCTTCAGGCGTCAAATAAATACGTTTGTTATAATTTTCTATTTCACTTTCAAGATTTTTATGCTCTTGAACCGTTTGCCGCAATTCCACATCCTGATGAATATGTTTCTGAATCAAGAGTTCCTCGGCTTGTTCCATGGATTCGACACCTCCACGCATTTTTTATATTAATTTACACGGCTTGTCAACTTCTCATGTTTATCTTCATTTCATCTTTAATTCAGCTTCTGAAAGGCGCATGTATCGGGGTACGAGTGTTACGGGGTCGTCCATTTCACCGTCACGAAATTTTTTTTCTCCCAACATGCCTGCCATTGACGCTCGAACATGATTCTGAATACCTGCCGCAAAGTATGCCTTCCCACACAGCATCTCCCTTATAACACCGGCGTATTTTTGCGCCCCCTCACCCAGAAAAATCACCTCTTCATCAATGGTTCGCAAAAATTCCCTGATTTCCGTATCTCTTTCATCTTTTATCTTCTCGAGCTGATTATCACCGTCTGTTCTGTAAAGCGCCGTATATACCTGATTCTTTCTTGCGTCCAACATGGGACATACCTTGACGGGAGACCCGAGAAGATTCAAAGCAAGAGCATCCAGTGTCGATACACCTACAACCGGCTTTCCTGTCGCAAGGGCAAATCCCTTTACCGTAGACACACCGATGCGGACCCCTGTAAAGGAACCCGGTCCGATCGTACACACAAAAAGATCCACCTCCTCAAGTTTCATGCCGGATGCGGTGCATAACATTTCTATAACCGGAAGTAACATGGGAGTATGATTTATCTTCAGATTTACAAAGACCTCACCGACGATCTCGGAATTTTTCAGCGATGCCGCACTTGCCGTCATCGTCGACGTATCAATGGCTAAAGTCCACATATCTATCTTGAAAACATTTTGTTGAAATCCTCAAACATTGTCGGATTCAACCTTTCAATGTCGATGATAAAAACAAAGATCATAAGAAGCACCAGGAGAACAAAACCAACCTGTTGAGCCATCTCTCTCCACCTGATATTAATTTCCTTTCCCGTAACCATTTCAATGAAATAAAAAAAGATGTGCCCTCCATCGAGGACGGGAATCGGCAGTAGATTGAGCACAGCCAGATTGATGCTCAGCAATGCCATAAATAAAACAAAAGGCACAAGACCTTCCTTAACCTGAGCTCCCGCCATCTGTGCGATCAGAATCGGTCCCCCCAGTGTCCTGGGAGAAATGACTCCTTCTATAATCTTGACGATACTCAATACCGTTAACTTACTGATAATCCAGGTCTGTTTGAGACTCATCCAGAAGGCAGTGACGGGGTTCATTTTTTCTATGACAACCTGGGACGAGGGACTGACACCGATCTTATAGGAATCAATATCTTCACCGAAAAGATTTTTCGTTTTCAGTAATCTGGGCGTCAGCAACACATCCTGCCGATCATCTCCCCGCTTTATTGTAAACCTTAATTCTCCACCCTTGCTCTTCGTGACCACTTCAGCAAGTTTATCCCATCTTGAAAGCTCTTCACCTTCAATGGCGATAATAATATCCCCATCTTTAATGCCCGCCTCATAGGCCGGTGATCCATCCTGTACGCCGCCGATCTGGGTGGTTAACGTGGGAATCCCGAAGATATAAACGATGGTGAAAATCAAAATGGCGAGCAGAAAATTAAATACAGGACCTGCCACAACAATGGCCATTCTTTTTAATACGGATTGTTTCAAAAAAGACCGTTTAGCGTCTTCCTCGGAAAGGTCATCGCCTTCGGATTCACCGAGGAGCTTAACATAGCCTCCAAGAGGGATCAGAGACAGGAGATATTCCGTCTCTCCTACCTTTTTACCGATCAGCTTTGGGCCAAATCCAAGGGAAAACTTGAGTACGCCAACCCCGGCCCATTTGGCAACAAGAAAATGACCGACCTCATGGACAAAAATGAGGACTCCCAGCAAAATGATGACAGAAATAATACTGATACCGATCACGAGGTCACGCTCATCCTTTCAGCAATTTTATTCGCCCTCTCTCTGGCCCATCGATCGGCTTCAAGAATATCATGAATGTCGGGTGTTCCTTTCATCTGATGAGAGGAAAGGACCTCCCCTATCAGCTTTGGCATATCCGTAAAGCGAACGGCTTCTTTTAAGAATAATGTTACGGCAACTTCGTTTGCCGCATTCAAAACAGCGGGCATCGTTCCACCCGCCCTGCCCGCATCGTAGGCAAGCTTCAGGCTTGGAAACTTTTTCAAATCAGGGCAAAAAAAATCAAATCGGCCTACTTTTAAAAGATCCAGAAAGGGCCCAGAACGCCGCAGCCTTTCAGGATACGAAAGGGCATAGGCGATGGGTATTCTCATATCCGGTACACCAAGCTGAGCAATCACAGAACCGTCAACATATTCCACCATGGAGTGAATAATGCTCTGCGGATGGATTTGTACTTCAATACGGTCGATATCGACAGAGAAAAAATGTTTTGCTTCAATCACTTCAAGTCCCTTGTTCATCATGGATGCTGAATCAATGGTAATTTTAGGACCCATCTGCCAGTTCGGGTGCCTTAGGGCATGTTCCGGTTTAACATTGGCAAGTTCATCCTGTGCTATGTTTAAAAAGGGACCTCCCGACGCAGTCAGAATAATACGATTGATGTCTGCGTGTCGGTTGCCTGAAAGACATTGAAAGATGGCACTATGTTCGCTGTCAACAGGCAGAATAGTAACTCCCATTTTCTTTGCATTCTTAACAATAATGTCTCCTGCCATGACCATGGTTTCTTTATTGGCCAGCGCAATATCCTTGCCCGCTTCCAGGGCCTCCATCGTAGGAATGAGACCGGCTGAGCCCACCATGGCTGATATCACCATGTTTGCTTCTTTTATTGCAGCCACTTCCCGGTAACCATCGGAACCGAAAAGTATCTGTGTCCCTGCTGCAGGGTCAATCATTTTTTCAAGTTTGCGAGCATGCTCCTTATCGACAACAGATACAACCTTCGGTCTGAATTGCTTAATCTGTGTGTTCAAAAGAGAGATATTGCGACAGGCGGACAGGGCAACGACCCTGAATCGCGATTGATTGCTTTTTATAACGTCAAGTGCGTTTACGCCGATGGAACCCGTTGAACCAAGAATTGATATATTTTTCATGAAATCAAAAATAGCTGATAATAATATACAAAGGGTGCGATAAAGATGAGACAATCCAATCTGTCCAGCAACCCTCCATGCCCCAGTAGGATGGAACCAGAGTCCTTTACACCGGATGATCTCTTAATGGCTGACTCGCACAAATCACCCAGCTGTCCTATAATACTTCCTAAAAATCCGAGAATAGCGGCATGTGCAAGGGAAAGGGCAGTAAAAAAAAACACCTGGAAAAGAATACATCCCGTAATGCTTCCTGCGATCAATCCAATCGTCCCCTCAACCGTTTTTCCCGGACTGACCAGGGAAAACAATTTTTTCTTTCCCATCGTTTTTCCCACATAAAAGGCTGCAATATCCCCGGAGAAAGCGAGAACGATGATAAAGAAAATCCACAGAATGCCGTCTTCAGAACGCCTTATCAGAATAAAGTGAGATATTGTAAATGGGATATACAAAACACCCAGGACGACCCTGCCAAGGGAATTGATGTCAAAAGAGCTTTCTTTAATGCGCAGAAGAAAAAGAATGAAGAGGCTTAATAAAGAAAAAACGGCGACGGCATTAATGAGGCGGAGATCACCTGTAAAAAAAACCAGCGGGATGACAAAGGCTATGACCATTCCTTCCCGTTTTTCCCATGAAAACGACGCATCAAATACCATTCTGTTGTATTCGTGATAAGCTGTGAGGGTGACCAGAACGATAAACGCCGCAAACACTTCCTCGGAACCATACCATATAATTAGAAAGAGCAGCGGAGCCGCGATTATTCCTGTGATCCACCTTTTGATATGAGGGTTCATCCCTTTCTACTCAATCCCTCTGAAGCTGCCCGCTTGTCAAACCGAATCTCCTTTCTCTCTTTTGAAAGTCGACAATGGCATCAACAAGATGCTTCCTCCGAAAATCAGGCCATAAGACATCTGTAAAATAAAATTCCGTGTATGCGGACTGCCACAACAGGAAATTACTCAATCGATATTCACCGCTTGTTCTTATCAGGAGGTCCGGATCGGGCAGACCGCATGTGTATAGATAACGTGATAAAACGTCTTTAGAAACATCATGGGGGCGGAGGATTCCATCCTGGCAGTCCTTCAGAATCTTTTTTACTGCGTGAACGATTTCATCTCTTCCTCCGTAGCTCAAGGCAAGATTGAGAACCATTCCTTTGTTGCCTGCCGTCTTTTCCATGGCATCTCCGAGTATTTCCCGGACGGGTCCGCTCAATGCCTCTATATCACCGATTGACGTCAACCGTATGTCGTTCTTGATCAATCCGGGAAGTTCTAATCTAAGATATGTTTCCAATAATTCCATCAAAGCGCCGACTTCATCTGAAGGCCGAAACCAGTTTTCCACAGAAAAGGCATACAGCGTGAGATATCGTATCCCGATTTCCCGACAGGCCTTTACCGTAACCCGGACAGACCGGGCCCCCTTCTTATGCCCGGTTATTCTTCCAAGCATATGCTTTTCTGCCCATCTGCCATTGCCGTCCATAATGATGGCGATATGCCCTGGCAAGTTCTTTAAATTCAGGTCCTTCAACTTAGCCTTTCCGTCTTTTCAGGAGGAATCCTCCAAAGTATTTCTGCGATTGTCTTCAACCCTAACATATTGTGAACCGACTTTCAACGGCGCATGAAAATAACCCGTGAATCCGTGAGATAAATCATCTATTTTATCAAAATAAATGGGGAGCCCAAAAGGCTCCCCCGTTCATGTCATGAAAAATACGCCTCATCACTATATCTCCATGATCTCTATTTCCTTGGCGCTAAGAATCGTGTCTGCTTTTTCAATATATTTATCCGTGACTTTCTGAACTTCATCCTGATGATTGAAAAACTCGTCTTCCGATATTTCATTGTCTTTTTTCAGTGATTTGAACCGATCATTCGCGTCTCTTCGAAAATTTCTGAGATGAATTTTACCTTCTTCAGCCATCTTCCGTACCACCTTGACCAGTTCTTTTCTTCGCTGTTCTGTCAGGGGCGGAATATTGATTCGAATCAATTTTCCATCATTGACGGGCATCAATCCCAACTCAGATTTCTGAATGGCTTTTTCAATGCTGCCAATGATACTGGTGTCCCATGGCGAAATACTGATGGTGCGACTTTCCGGTATGGAAAGGGTGGCTACCTGATTCAGTGGTGTCGGAACGCCATAATATTCCATCTTGATACCATCGAGAAGGGCCAGTGACGCCCGTCCAGTCCTGACCTTGCTAAAAGACTTCTCCAGAGTGCGAAGCCCCTTTTCCATATTTTCCCTGAGTTCTGCGAATATCACATCTTTCATTGCTTTAACCCTTCACAACAGTGCCCACTGGTTGTCCGCAAATCACGCGTCGTATGTTTCCCCTTCTGTTCAGATTAAATACGATAATCGGCAGATGATTGTCTCTGCACAATGAAATCGCCGTCGCATCCATTACTTTAAGGTTTTTTGCCAGCACATCGGTATAACTGATATAATCATACATCTTTGCATCGGTGTGTATCACGGGATCCTTGTCATAGACGCCGTCAACCTTCGTCGCTTTTATAATGACATCCGCCTTGATTTCTATGGCCCTTAAAGAAGCAGCTGTGTCTGTCGTAAAATAGGGATTGCCTGTTCCGCCTGCAAATATAACGACTCTTCCTTTTTCCAGGTGACGGACAGCCCTTCTTTTAATAAAAGGCTCGGCAACTTCTTTCATTTCTATTGCCGATTGAACCCTCGTAATGATGTCAAACCCCTCAAGGCCGCTTTGCAGGGCAAGACTGTTTATAACCGTTGCGAGCATGCCCATATAATCAGCCGAGGTTCTATCCATTCCCCTGGCACTGGCTTCAAATCCACGGAAGATATTACCCCCCCCTACAACAATTCCCAACTGCACCCCCAGATCTGAAATTTCTTTTATTTCTCTTGAAATCTCAGTGACCGTATCGGGATCAATCCCAAATGATGATTTACCCAGCAGGGCTTCACCGCTCAATTTTAAAAGTACCCTTTTATATACGGCCTGATCCATGGATTATGTTATGACCCTTACTCCCCTAACTGATATCTGACGAATCTCCGGATGACGACATTCTCACCCGTCTTGGCAATCATATTGTTAACCAGTGTTTCAATAGAGATATCCGTATCCCTGATAAATTTCTGATTAACGAGACAAACGTCTTCGTAATATTTCTTCAATTTTCCCTCAATGATCTTTTCCCATATCTTTTCCGGTTTTTTCTCCGCGAGTGCCTGACTCCGGAAAATCTCCTTTTCTCTTTCAATAACCTCTTCCGGAATCTCGTCAGGCCTCACAAAAAGCGGATTTGCGGCAGCGATATGCATGGTGAGGTCTTTTGCAAAACGTTGGAAATCATCCGTTTTTGCAACAAAGTCCGTTTCGCAATTTACTTCAACCAGGACGCCGATCTTCCCTCCCATGTGAATATACGAGGCAACGACACCGTCTTTTGCTGCTTTTGATGATCTCTTTGTGGCTGCCGACATACCCTTTTTTCTTAAATAATCTATAGCTTTTTCAAAATCACCACCGGAAGCCGTCAGGGCTTCCTTGCAGTCCATCATCCCCGCTCCCGTTTTTACCCTCAGTTCTTTTACCATAGCCGATGTTATGTTCAACGTACCTACCTCCCCCATCTATTCATTCTTGACGCCGTATCGTGTTATCGGGCATTTCATCAAATCCGGCTACTCCGTCTTTTGTCTCAATGCTTTCGGGTATATCAGATTCTCCATCTTCTCTTTGTTCAAGCCTCTCAGACTGTGTCTCTTTGTCTGTATCTGCCTGAATTTTCTCTTCAAACCGTTTCTTCCCCTCGGTAACGGCATCCGCAATCTTTGAAGAGAACAATTTAATGGCCCTTATGGCATCATCATTACCAGGAATGACATAATCAATATCATCCGGATCACAATTTGAGTCTACAATGGCTACGATCGGTATCTTCAACTTTCTTGCCTCGTGAACGGCAATGCTTTCTCTCTTCGGATCGACAACGAACAAACCTCCCGGAAGCCCTCTAATCGCCCTGATGCCTCCCAATACTTTTTCCAGTTTGTCCATTTCCTTCTGGAGCTTCATCACTTCTTTTTTCGGAAATGCCCTGACGCTTTCATCTGTAAACATTTTGTCAAGGGTGTTCAATCGTTGGATGCTTTTGTTGATCGTGCTGAAGTTCGTCAGCATTCCGCCAAGCCAGCGCTGATTGACAAAAGGCATGCCGCAGCGTTCCGCTTCTTCCTTGATGGCTTCCTGGGATTGCTTCTTCGTCCCCACAAAGAGAATCTCTCTGCCGCCGGAAACCATTTCAACGACAAAATGATACGCCGTCTGGAACATTCCCACCGTCTGCTGAAGGTCGATAATGTAAATGCCGTTTCTTGCGCCGAAGATATAGGTTTTCATTTTGGGATTCCACTTGTTTGTCTGATGACCGAAGTGGACTCCTGCTTCAAGTAACAATTTCATGGATATACTTGCCATTACTTCTCTCCTTAAATGTGTTTTTTCCCTCCACCCTCTTCGCTTTGAACGGAGAACCCGGATCATTCCGGGCAACACGCCGCCAATCCGAGGATGTGTGAAATCCGCTGGCAAATAACACAAAGATTCTAAATTATCAAGCGAAAAAGGATTTTATTACGTATGGTAGTGTGCATTGATCCTGATATATTCATCCGACAGATCGGAAGCGAGGATGCGATGCGTCTTATTACCCATGCCAAGGCTTATCCTTATCCTGACGCATGCACCCGCCATGATGTCTGCAAGTTCCCTTTCACGGCCGTAAATCCCCTGACCATCCGCGAAAACAGAAACATCACCAAGGTAAAGGCGAACAGCATTAACGGGAAGAGATACGCCTGCCGCGCCTGCCGCCGACAAAATCCTCCCCCAGTTGGGATCAGAGCCGAACATGGCCGTTTTAACCAGGTTGGAATTTGCAATGGCACAGGCAATTTTATTTGCATCACCTTTCGTGCTGGCTTCTTCTACTATGATCTCAATGACCTTTGTCGCTCCTTCTCCGTCTCTCACCATGGCCTCTGCAATATCCGATGTCACACTGAAAAGCATCTCTCTAAAACAAGACAGGGCTTTTGACACCCCCTTGATCGGTGAATTTCCTGCCGTTCCATTTGCCATAATGATCGCTGTATCATTGGTGCTCATGCATCCGTCTACGGTTATGGCATTGAAACTGCGGTTGACCGCTTGCCTGAAAACACCCCTGAGCGCTGCCAGCTCTATGCTGGCGTCGGTCATGATGTAGGCGAGCATCGTCGCCATATTGGGTTCTATCATACCCGCTCCTTTGGCAATTCCGCATACGGTAATTTCTCTGGAGCCGATCATTCCTTTCCGACATGCCATCTTGGGGAATTTATCCGTTGTCATGATTGCTTCCTGGGCGTCGCAGATACCTTCTTTACGCAATCCTTTCACAAGGTTGTCCATCTTACTTTCAATTTTTTTCATGGGAAGCCGATGACCGATAATTCCCGTAGATGAAACCAAAACGAGTTCTTCCTTGATTTGAAGACGCTCCGCAGCAAGCCGGGCCATCAACATTGCGTCTTCATATCCTTCAGTACCTGTCGCTGCATTGGCATTGCCGCTATTGACGAGTATGGCCCTGGCTGATCCCGTCCTGACCCTTTCCTGGTCTATGACGACGGAAGCCGCCTTAAAACAATTTTTTGTAAATACCCCGGCAACGTTTGCCGGAACGGTACTGAATATCAGGGCAAGATCTTTTTGATTCTTGTCCTTGATCCCGGCATGAATTCCGTTTGCCTCAAAGCCGGGTACAACGTATGAATCTGCTCCATGTATCATCATAAATAATCCTCAGCTATTGTCCACAGCACTTCTTGTATTTCCTCCCGCTCCCGCACGAACAGGGATCATTGCGGCCTATTTTTTTTACTTCCTTCTTCACCGGTGTTTGCGACGAACTGTCCTCTCCCCTGCTCAGAACATAGTCCTGAGGGGTTTGTTCTATCATCTCTTCGATATCCTGTTCGCGTTGTACTCGTACCAGGCATAGTTTTTCAAGGGAATCTTCCTTGATACGATGGATCATTTCCATCATCATGTCATAACCTTCTTTTTGATATTCTCTGATGGGATCCTTCTGACCATACCCCCGAAGACCGATACCCTCCTTCAGATGATCCATGCCCAGCAAATGATCCTTCCAATGCGTATCAATTGACTGAAGCATGATCATCTTCATGAGGTAATCCATAAGGGGCGTTCCGAATTCCCGTTCTTTGTTTTTCAGATGGGTCTTCACGCGGGAAACGATCATTTCCTCGATATCATCCCTGCCTGCATCCCTTCCCGATTCAGAGAGGTTTAATCTCAGAGAAAAATGCTTGAAAACCATGTCATCCAATCCCTTGAGATTCCAATCCTCAGGATGGGCTTTTTCGTCGATACAGCTTTCAATCATATCCCCGACAATTTCTTCAATCATCTCTTCAATATCAGACCATAACTCCTCTCCCTTAAGGACTTTTTTCCGCTGTTCGTAAATCACCTGCCTTTGCCTGTTCATCACATCGTCATACTCAAGGAGATGTTTTCTGATATCGAAATTATGTCCTTCAACTCGTTTTTGTGCGTTTTCGATGGCTTTCGAGATGAGCTTATGCTCGATGGGCTCGTTCTCTTCCATTCCTACACGGTCCATAATAGACGATATTCTCTCTGCTCCGAATATCCGGAGAAGATCGTCTTCGAGGGAAAGATAGAATCTCGATGAGCCCATGTCGCCCTGACGCCCCGAACGCCCTCTGAGCTGATTGTCTATACGGCGGCTTTCATGCCGCTCTGTCCCAAGGATATGGAGGCCGCCAAGTTCAGCCACCCCTTCTCCAAGCTTTATATCCGTCCCGCGGCCTGCCATATTGGTTGAAATGGTTACCATCCCGGGCTGACCCGCCTGCGCGACAATCTCCGCTTCTTTTTCATGATTTTTTGCATTCAGGACATGGTGTTTTATTCCCGTCCTGGACAGATATTTGCTAAGCAGCTCGGACTTTTCGATGGATATGGTACCGACGAGAACGGGCCTCTTTTCCCTGTTCAACGCCCTGATCTCCTCGATGGCCGCATTGATTTTTTCAACTTCCGTTTTATAGATGACGTCGGGATGATCCGTTCTGATCATTGGCATATTGGTGGGCATGACAACGACATCCAGGTTATAGATCTTGTTGAATTCGGCGGCTTCCGTATCGGCCGTTCCCGTCATTCCCGCAAGTTTTTTATACATTCTAAAGTAATTTTGAAAGGTGATGGAGGCAAGTGTCTGGTTTTCCTGTTCAATCTTCACCTTTTCCTTTGCTTCGAGGGCCTGATGCAAACCGTCACTGTACCGTCTTCCCGGCATGACCCTTCCCGTAAACTCGTCAACAATTATGACCTGGCCATCTTTCACCAGGTAGTCGACATCCCGCCTGAAAAGGGTGTGGGCTTTAAGTGCCTGGTTTACATGATGGAGAATCTCTATGTTTTTGGGCTCGAACAGGTTCTGGACTTTAAGATAGCCTTCAACCCTTGTCACGCCTTCTTCCGTCAGAACCACGGTCCGGCTTTTTTCTTCAATGGTGTAGTCCTTGTCCTTCCTGATTCTCGGTATGATCTGGTTAATGCGATAGTATTTATCTGTGGATTCCTCCGACGGACCGGATATGATCAGAGGCGTCCTTGCCTCATCAACGAGAATGCTGTCAACTTCGTCCACAATGGCATAATTGAATTCCCGCTGTACATAATGTTCCAGGCTGAACTTCATATTATCCCGGAGATAATCAAAACCGAACTCGTTATTGGTGCCATACGTGATGTCCGAATGGTATGCTTCTCTTCGCTCGTCATCATCCATTCCATGGACGATCACGCCTACGGAAAGGCCTAAAAACTTGTAAATCGGCCCCATCCATTGCGCGTCTCTCTTTGCCAGATAATCATTGACCGTCACCACATGGGTTCCCTCTCCGGTCAGGGCATTCACATACATCGGCATGGTCGCCGCCAGGGTCTTGCCTTCACCGGTTTTCATCTCGGCAATTCTTCCTTCATGAAGGACAAGCCCCCCGATGATCTGCACATCAAAAGGCCTCATCAAAAGAGTCCTTCTGGACACTTCCCTGACAACGGCAAAAGCCTCTGCGAGAATATCATCGAGCTCTGCACCGTTATCAAGTTTTTCTTTAAAATATGGCGTTTTTGCTTTTAGCTCATGATCACTGAGGGCCATTATCTGCGGCTCAAGTGCATTAATGTCATCCAGAACGAGAGCATAACGCTTCAATTCCCTGTCATTCCTGGTGCCTATGACCTTCCCGAGTATGGAAGCAAACATGATCTACCTTCCCTTCTAAAAAAAAACCGGTAAAATTACCGGGATAAAATATTTATGAATGACTTGATATGTCTCTAATATTAATTCAAATACTTTCTCGGATTAACGGGAACGCCATTTAGAAAGACAGAATAGTGGAGATGCGAACCTGTACTTCGGCCGGAGGTTCCTATGTAGCCGATGACTGAGCCTTTCTTAACAAAACTCCCTTCCTTTACGGCGCTCTTCATAAGATGCCCGTACAACGTCAGCATCCCGTGGCTGTGATTAATTCTGATCATGTGTCCCATTCCACGATCGTAAGCAACCTCTGCTGCAATACCATCGGCGGGCGCCACGATGGGAACACCCATTTTTGTTGCTATATCGATTCCCTTGTGAAATTCTCTATCTCTTCCCATCGGGGATGTTCGACTCCCGAATTCAGACGTCACCCAGCCTTTGACAGGCCAGACCGATGGCGTGGCGTCGCGCATGGATTTCTGTTCTTTCAGGAATCGGAGCAATTCGTTATAACTCCGACGCTGTTCCGTTGCGTCCTCCGTAAGCTGATCCACGTTTTTACCAATATTTGCCATGAGAATTTTCTGGTCAGCCTCCATCCGGGATGCGATCCGGTTTTCCGAACCCGGGGACCCTCCGATGCCAAGTATCTGCCCCGCGCTGCGTCTGTCCTCCACGTTTGCCAGAACCCTGATCTGCTTGTCGAGCTGCCTGAGTTCATCCATATTTACAGCGATATTGTTCACTTTCTCAGCCAGACCTTCAATCTGTACCTTCTGCTCTTTCGTCTGCTGGCGTAAACGGGCCAGCTCCGCCTTTTCTCTTGTTATCTTGATGTAATCATAAGATGTATACATGGCAAAAAGGACCAACACCATCATGCATAGAGAAAGACCCTTTAAAAGGGTACTCGATATCGTTATTTTTTTTGCCGAGCTTTTTTTCTTGGGAATAATCAGGAAAGTATAGAAATCTTTTGGCAATTTTATTCCTTTCAGATATTCTTCCGTTGACCTTTAAAAAGGATCTGCACAATACCATAAACATCATAAATGTCAAGAACCGTTTGCAATTCTATGTTTTAAAATTGTCTTGACTTTGAAAGTCGTAATAAGCTACACAGCGCAAGCATATAATTTGTTAACGATTTAAGAAAGGAACTCCCATGGCGAAATATGAATCTAAATCCCTGAGAAATGTAGCAATTGTAGGACACGGCGCAACGGGGAAAACAACCCTTTGTGAATCGTTCCTTTTCATCTCCGGCAAAACAGACAGGCCGGGGAGGGTCGACGAGGGATCGTCCTGCATGGATTTTGAGCCGGAGGAACAGAAACGCCACATCTCGATCAGCGCTGCAACCAATTCCATCGAATGGGAAAAACATAAAATCAATATTCTGGATACACCCGGAGATTCCAATTTTGCCTATGATACCAGGAACTTCCTTCGCATTGCAGACGGTGTAATCGTCGTCATAGACGCGGTGGGTGGCGTTGAATTCCAGACGGAAAAGGTCTGGGAATATGCCGACGAATACAACCTTCCCAGAATGGTCTTCATCAACCGGATGGATCGGGAACGTGCCGATTTTACAAAGACGCTGGAAAGCATCAACAGCCGTCTCCGCCGGAAAGCTACACCGATTTTTCTTCCCATAGGGAAGGAAGACGCTTTCAAGGGTGTCGTCAACCTTATCAGCAATAAGGCTCTCATCTTTGACGATCTTAAAGGCACTTATAAAACAACCGATATTCCCGTTGATATGGCTAAGGATGTTGAAGCATTTCGGGAACGTATGGTGGAAGATATTGCAGAATCCGATGAAGTTCTGATGGAGAAGTACCTTGATGCGGGGGAACTCTCTGTTGAAGATTTAAAGGCTGGTCTGAAAAAAGGCGTTTTGGAAGGCGGCCTTATCCCTGTGACCTGCGGGTCAGCATCAAAGAACATCGGCATCGCACCTCTGATAGAATCGATCATTGATATTCTCCCCTGCCCCTTTGATCGCGGTTCTGTAAAGGGAATAAAACCGGGAACGGATGAAGAGGCCGTCAGGGTTCCGGAAGAGTCTTCACCTTTCTCCGCGATGGTTTTCAAGACCATTGCCGATCCTTATGCCGGGCGCCTGACATTATTCAGGGTTTTTTCGGGCACGGTCAGTTCCGATTCCAATTTTTTCAATGCAACACGCAAAATCAATGAGCGTTTCGGAAACATTTTCTTCCTCGAGGGTAAAAACCAGAAACCGGTTGACTCCCCGCTGGTTCCCGGCGACATCGCAGCAGTTGCCAAGTTGAAGGAAACCGTTACGGGCGATACGATCTGCACTGAAAAATCCGCCATTTTATTTAATAAGGTGATCCCACCGCCGGCCATTATGTCTTTTGCCATAGCGCCCAAGAGTCGTGGAGACGAAGACAAAATTGTCTCATCCATCAACCGGCTCCTGGAGGAAGATCCGACCCTCACCTTCCACAGAGATGAACAGACCAAGGAGATGATTCTGGCCGGCATGGGCCAGATTCATATCGAAGTGACCATAGAAAAGATGAAGCGTAAATTCGGTGTGGAGGTCACTCTGAAAATACCCAAAGTACCCTACAAGGAAACCATCAAGGGGAAAACCAACATCCAGGGAAAATACAAAAAACAGTCCGGCGGTCGCGGGCAGTTCGGAGACGCCTGGCTTGACATAGAACCCATGCCGCGCAGCGGTGGTTTTGAATTTGTGGACAGGATAGTAGGCGGGGTCATCCCTCAGCAGTATCGGCCGGCTGTAGAAAAGGGCATTGTCGAAGCCATGAGTGAAGGGGTTCTCGCCGGTTATCCCGTTGTTGACGTCAAGGTTTCTCTTGTTGATGGTTCCTACCATACTGTGGACTCATCCGAAATGGCCTTCAAGATCGCCGGTTCCCTTGGATTTAAAAAAGGCGTCCTTGCCTGCCTGCCCATCCTTCTCGAACCCATTGTCAACATTGACATTGAAATTCCCGATGAGTATATGGGCGATGTTATCGGTGATTTAAACGGCAGGCGGGGCAAAGTCCTCGGAATGGATTCCAGGGGAACCAATCAGATTATCAAGGGCCAGGTACCGCTGTCAGAAATCCTGAAATACGCCCCCGATCTCCGGTCTATGACAAGCGGAAGGGGAACATTTACGTACGAGCATTCCCATTATGAAGAGGTCCCTCCCTATATCTCCGAAAAGATTATAGCGGAATCCAAAAAGGAAGAAGCATAGCATGATCATTTCTGCGGGAGTGATAACCGTCAGCGATAAGGGCTCCCGGGGTGAACGGGAAGACAAAAGCGGCATGGAGGTTATCAACCTGCTTAAAGGCATCGGTGCCGATATCGTGCAAACCGCTATCATTCCCGATGAAGTGGATCAGATCAAAAAAACCCTTGTCGAATACGCCGATATAAGAAATCTCGATTTAATCATTACCACGGGCGGCACGGGTGTGAGCCCGAGGGATGTAACCCCGGACGCCACGCTTGCCATCATCGACAAAGAAGTGCCCGGCATGGCGGAAGCCATGCGGCGGGAGAGCGCAGCCATCACTCCCCATGCCATGATATCCCGGGCTGTGGCCGGTATCAGAGGCCGATCATTGATCATCAATCTGCCGGGAAGCCCCAAGGGTGTCCGGGAAAATTTAGCGGTGATTCTGCCGGCATTGAAACATGCCGTTGAAAAAATCAAGGGTGACAGTGCCGAATGCGCGTCATTATGAATTTAAATGATTTTCAGATTCTTTAACCGGGTTATAGCAGGTTACTTGTCGTCTGCCGGCAGTTCCGGTTCTTCAACAAACTGATCCTTTTTGCTATCCCTGATTTCTCTTTTGAGCTCTTTAATCGTTTTATTTAATCTGTTTATGGTTCTGTTCAGGCGGAACCTCTCCAAAATGCCCAAAAACCCCGTGAAGACAACTCCAGACAGGAACGATACAAAAATGATCATGTAAGTCGGCAAGATGACGTCGATGAAGGTATAATATTTCAGCTGAATGGGCAACGTGTTGGCAAGGGAAAATGTAATGATAAACAACATCAAAAGAACAATAATAATCGTATAAAGAACCTTCATCTCAGACCTCCCGACAATATTTCTTGAAATATGGCTGAAGAAACGTGCATGTTTTGTGGATGTCCTCCGGAATGACCCGGACATCGCCGACAACACTCATAAAATTGGTATCGCCGCTCCACCTTGGAACGATATGAACATGAATATGATCATCCACACCCGCACCCGCCGCTTTTCCTAAGTTCATTCCGATATTAAACCCATCCGGTTTAAGCGCTTCCTTTAAAACCTTTACACACATGGCCTGAAGGTCGAATATTTCCCTTTTTTCTTCGGGAAGAAGATCTTCCATCTGGCTTACGTGCCTGAAGGGAATAATCATGAGATGACCGCTGATATAGGGATAACGGTTCATCATGACAAACGCCGTTTCGCCTTCAAGTAAGACGAGATCATCACATCTCAGGGAATTCTTGCAGAAAATACAGCCATCCTTTTTTTCACTCTTGATGTAATCCATTCGCCAAGGTGCATACATTTTTTCCATGATCAGTCTCTGAGTTTAATGATTTTCCCCTCTATCCGGCTTCCGATCTCGATGATCCCGACGGTGTTAAAAGCGGCAAAGCGCTTATCCGTAGCCGATCCTGGATTAAAAAAGAGGGTCCCGTTCTTTGTCCTGTTTGCCGGCTTGTGACTATGGCCATATACCAGGCAGTCCACATGGCCGAGCTCTTTTAACAATTTCTGCTCAAGATTGAAAGGCATTCCCCATCCATGCATCAGGCCGATACGATAACCATCAATTTCGACAATCAGCCGGTCCGGCAGGACCGTCCTGACGGAAAGGGGGTCCATGTTGCCGTAAACAGCCCTGACCTCTTTCCCCTCGAATGAATCCAAAACGCTTATATCCACCAGATCACCGGCATGAAGAATAAAATCAACTTCCCGAAAAGGACCGTCGGCAAGACGCTTAAGCCTCGCATCGTGACCGGTAAGATGGGTATCTGATATTACTCCGATTTTCACTTATACTTCTCCTTTTGTGTGAAGGAATTATATCGATACATCATAAAAAGACAAGCATTATTTCAGTGAAGGTTTCATTTGACTTTATGTGGACACGTTTTATACTATCTTCCCTGACAATAAGGAAGGACGGTTGAATTATGATCGAATCAACTCTGGAAAAGATGGCTGAAAAAATTCTCAGCCTTGACGAGGCCTCCTTGACCGGCCTGTTGGAGAAATACAAAGCCCGGATGGAAAATTTCGACACATCCCAGGAGTGGGAAAAAGCAGTCATTGTCTTCTTCATCATCAATTCCGTCAGGGCAAAGAACCATATCTTCAACGAAAAAATCCTCAATCTTAAGAAAAAGCAGGAAAAACCGGCGACAAAGCCGTCAAAAAACGGAAAACCTGGCCTGCGACTGGTTAAATAAATGAAATGACACCTTCAGTGTTGTTCAGAATCTGATCCGGAATCCATACAACGACTGTCATTCCCGCGAAGGCGGAAATCCAGGTTTTTAAACCATGAATAACGAAACAGCCGCCATAAGAATCGAAGAGCTGAGATCCCTCATCAACCACCATAACCGGCGGTACTATCAATTAGACGACCCCGAAATACCGGATGCAGAGTACGACCGCCTCATGCGGGAGCTCATCAATCTCGAGACTCAGTTCCCCGGGATCGACGTTATCGATTCCCCCACCCGGCGCGTCGGCGCCGCCCCCCTGGAAAAATTCGAGACACAGAATCACCTGACCCCCATGCTAAGCCTCGCCAATGCCTTTTCCGAACAGGACATACTTGATTTTGGCGAGCGCATCAGGCGATTTCTCGGCTCGGATGAGGCCGTCACGTTTGTCGTCGAGCCCAAGCTGGACGGCGTGGCGGTCAATCTCATCTACGTCAACGGCGTTCTCGACTTCGGCCTGACGAGGGGAGACGGAACAACAGGGGAAGTCATCACCCGGAACCTCAAGACCATCCACACCATTCCCTTGAAAATGAAGGAAACGCCGGAGGCCGCCATCCCGGAAAGAATAGAAATCCGGGGCGAGGTGTTCATGGAAATCGAGACCTTTAAAATCCTGAACAAACGAAGAATCCGGAACGAAGAGCCGCCGTTTGCCAATCCCAGAAACGCCGCCGCCGGGTCGCTCCGGCAACTGGATTCAAGAATTACCGCCAGAAGGCCTCTGGACATCTTTTGCTACGGCATCGGCACGGTCACGGGAAACGCCTTCAAAAGCCACTGGGACGTCATGCAAACCCTGAAGCGCTGGGGATTAAGAGTAAATGACCATATCCGCCAGGCCGAAGACGTCAATGCCTGCATTCAATACTACCAACACATCAGCGACATCCGGAAAGAGCTTCCCTATGAGATTGACGGGATTGTCATCAAGGTGGATCACCTTTCCATCCAGGATCGCCTGGGTGCCGTTTCCAGAAGCCCCCGCTGGGCCGTCGCCTGCAAATTTGCGGCAATGCAGGAGACCACGGTCATTGAAGATATTGTCGTCCAGGTAGGGAGGACGGGCGTTCTCACGCCTGTGGCGCTCATGAAACCGGTCCGGGTCGGCGGGGTCATGGTCAGCCGTGCGACCCTCCACAACCAGGATGAAATCGACAAGAAGGACGTCCGCATCGGTGATGCCGTCGTTATCCAGCGCGCCGGAGACGTAATTCCGGAAGTCGTCAAAGTCATAGAATCAAGGCGGAACGGAACGGAACGGAAATTCGCCATGCCCCATGCCTGCCCGGAATGCGGCTCCGAGGTCGTCCGCGTCGAGGGAGAGTCCGCCCACCGGTGCATAGGCCTGGCCTGTCCCGCCCAGATCAAGGAAAACATCACCCATTTTGCCTCCCGGGGCGGAATGAATATTGACGGGCTTGGAGAAAAGCTGGTCTCACAACTGGTAGATACCGGCACCATCAAAGACCCGGCAGACCTCTATTTCCTGACAACAGAAAAACTTCTCGGCATTGCAGGATGGCAAAAAAAGAAAATACTGGCATCAAAACTCATTGCGGCCATCGCGGACACAAAGACCCCTCCCCTGGACAAGTTTCTCTTCGCCCTCGGGATACGCCACGTGGGCGAGCGCATTGCCGGGTTGCTGGCAGGACATTTCGAGAATCTCGACCGGCTCAGCCGCGCCACAGGAGAAGAGTTCCTCGCCATCCGGGATATCGGCCCGGAAGTGGCCCGCAGCATTACCCGTTTTTTCCGCGAACCCACCAATATCCGGATCATAGAGAAATTCAGTGCAGCAGGGATCACGCCCGTGGAGGCGTTACGGCGGGGAACAGCCCCTCTTGCGGGAAAATCATTCGTATTCACAGGCGCACTCACCAGGCTTACCCGGAATGAAGCAAAAGAGATCGTGGAATCCCTCGGGGGGCAGGTATCGGAATCCGTCACAAAAAACACGAACTATGTGGTGGCAGGCGATGCTCCTGGCTCCAAACTTCAGAAGGCGCAATCCGCAGGCATCGCCATCCTCAACGAGGAAGAATTCCTCAATCTGACGGACAGGCTGCAACAATAAGGACGGTATGGAACAGGTGAAGCGCGTGCATGTTTATATTTCCGGCCGTGTACAGGGCGTTTTCTT
>JBAWYD010000011.1:0-33311 GCA_037143735.1 Deltaproteobacteria bacterium | reverse complement strand
TGTAGCCGACAGCGGCAACCGAATGAAAACAACCTGATGCCGTCATATAACCGCAATGCGATGAAGTGTCAAGAAAAAGAGGGACAGGAAGATCAAGCACAAAACTCCCGACGCCGAAGATATTGAACTGCGGGTGGCGATCATTCCAACCCACGGTTACGTTGAGGACGTGGTGTTGCGGATTATTTTACGAAGTCATCACTTCCTGCTGAAATAAACATCGCAGATATAGCCTTCCGCAGCACTTGCGGTGTTCTGTGAATTGATATGAAACTGGACCCCGTGGGTCAGCGTCGGAGGATCACCGCCTTTTACATCTTTAAAAAGTTTTCTGTAATCCTCGTATATATTTCTCTTTTCCGTATACCACTGTCCCAGTTGATCGGTGTTGTTCCTGACGACAACGTATTTCAATTTCCCTCCCCCGATCTGCATGCTCCTGCCTGTCCAGCCTTTTGGGGATTCGTTATCCCAGATGTAACCCACAACCGGGGTGTTTAATGCCGCCGGAAACCCTGTCGGAGTGAACGCAACATAAACCTGAATTGCCTGGTCATCCGTTTTGGTTTTTCTGACATCTCCGCCGTTCGGAAGCTGGGCAGCCTTCCACCGCCAGTTCAAATAGGGGAACTCTTTGACATCAACCTTGATTCCTTTTTTTACGCCGAAGGATGATTGTTCGTTGCTCAGCAGGTGAAGGCAATAGACATCCGACCCTTTTTCAAGTTTTACAAAAGGTGTCCCTTTTCTTCTGTCCAGCTGCCAACCCGAGGGAGCGCCCTTGGACATTTGGGGAGAGTCAAATCCTGCGACATGGACAATATCTTTACCCGCTGGCTTCACGGGCGACACAGGAGACTGAACGGGAACGCCCGGCGCTGCGGGCGGAACATCGGGTGCAGCTTTTTCGGTTTCCGCCGCCGGCACGCCTGCTTTATCCGAAATAGGGACTGATGCCGAAAGCGGTTCCTTCCCGGCGGGCAGGACGGATTTATCCTCTGCTCCGGGTGATGATTGAGGAGATGGAACGGCGGCTGAGATAGGTGGTTTTTGCTGATCTTCCGCCTTTTTACAGCCGGCAGAAAAAGAAAGCACGACACAGAGGAAGAGAAATACGAACAACAGGAACTTATGTTTCATGATCCTTCACTTTCCGGGGCGTTGACGTTTATTGAAGAGATCCATGATGTCAGATCTCGTCAGGATCGAATCTACCCGGTTGATGTATTTCTCGATATTCTCCCTGCCTCCTTCTTCACGGTCAATCAGGGTCACGACCCGATCAATCACCAGACCTGCATCTCTGGCAATTTCCATTGCCGTGATGGTCGACCCTCCCGTGGTAATGACATCATCGATGATCACAATCTTTTCACCTCGATGGACGTTGCCTTCGATGGCGCTTTTTGTCCCATGCCCCTTGATATCCTTTCTGACGACAAAAGATTTTATGGGCTTCCCCTTCTGATATGAAATCATGGAAAGGGCGTTGGCAATGGGATCGGCGCCCAGGGTAAGCCCCCCGGCGGCGGTAACGTCGGAATGACGAAGCATCTCAAAAAGAATATGGCCGATGAGATACATTCCCTCCGGATCAAGGGTTGTAGGCTTGCAATTGAAGTAATAGCTGCTCGTCCTCCCGGAAGCCAGCGTAAAGGGAGGATCATCGCGATACTGGAAAGATCGTTCCAGAATGATTTCTGCGAGTCTCTGTTTCATTTCAAGATAGGACATATAGCTACATCGTCGGTTCATTATCGCGCAGGACAAATTTCACAGGAACATCAACCCACATGGGAATCGACCTGCCCATCCTCCTGCCCGGTTCAAATTTCCATGCCTTTACCGCATCAAGGGCTGACCGGTCCAAAAGGGCATATCCGGAAGATCTTTTTATCTTCAGAGTGCCTACTTTCCCGTCGGAAAATATTTCGGCGGACAGCAGTACCACGCCTTCATATCCCTTCAAACGGGCGATCCATGGATATACCGGGTGGGTGTTTTCACGATACCGCGGTATGGCCATTGACGCCGGGCCTGATGTAACAGGCGCCTGCCTGCCCTCATCGTTCCGGGCAACCTTCGTCGCCTCTCTGGATCCGGGAGCGGTCGCTCTGGCGTTCGCGAGTAAATTTACCGATCGCGACTCAACCACACGGGGTGTTGCCTGTTCTACAGGTATTTTATTTCTCTCCTGTTTGTCAATAGAAACAACAGCCGCCGCAGGCTCGATCAGGGAATTTTTATCTTCAAGATGGATGTTTTCCATTTTCCCGGCATCCGGTAACGTCCGCGATTCCATCAAGACGGGCATGGAAACGAGAGAGACATGAAGAATCGGGTCTTCCAGTTTTAAAACGGTAGACATGGCTGTGGCAGTCGTCAGAAGCAGGACAATCCCGATATGCAGCGCCAGGGATGCGGAGATTGCAACGATCGTCTCTTTCGAACCTGACCTGAACCCTCGTAAATATGAATTTATTTCATTCATAAAAAAACTTCCGTTTTGAATTTCGGCTTAACCCGTTTCTCACTGCCATGCCTGTTCCACCTGGGCGGGGACGTAAAAACATAGCCATGACATCAAGCGCCGTTTTTCGATTTGATCATTCTTTCAATCACGCGAACCGCCTCCACGCCGTCTTTCGCGTAAGCCGCCCCGATGGAAGACGCATAAGATTCCGTAACGACGGCGCCTCCCACAATAAACGGGCAGGCCGGGCAATCCTTTCCCGCAAGTTCAATGACCTCCTTCATATTCACCATGGTCGTGGTCATGAGCGCCGAAAGGCCGACAATGTCCGGTTGATTCTGTTTCATCGCTTCAACTATGGCTTTCGCCGGTACATCCTTGCCGAGGTCTATGACTCTGTAACCGTGATTTTTCATCATCAGGGCAAGGATATTCTTGCCGATATCGTGGACGTCTCCCTTGACAGTAGCCAGAATGATCGTCCCTTTTTCAGCAACGCCGGTTTTCTCCCTGCTTAATCCGGGTTCGAGGTATCCGAGGGCTTTTTTCATTGTCTCAGCGCTGGCAATCAACTGGGGCAGATAATATATCTTCTGATCAAACAGTTCCCCCACCCGGACAACAGCGGGAATCATGAAATCATCCACCAGGCTGGATGGATTCACCCCCGCCGTAACGGCATTTTCAACCAGGGTTACGATATCGTCCCGATTCCCTTCCAGGATCGCCTCATGGACGTCCTGAGCCGGAGAGACTTTCGCCGCCGGAAGGCGACCCTTATCCGCAGTCGCCGTCACTGAAAAATGCCGGATATAGGACGATGCATCCCTGTCTTTCTGCGTGAGCACATCCCCTGCCATTTTTACACCCACGAGTTCTTCATCGGCAGGATTGGCTATTACCATGGTCAATCCCATGGCCTGGGCCATGGCAAGGAACGTGGCATTCATCCACTTGCGTGCAGGCATGCCGAACGATACGTTGGAAAGGCCGATGATGGTCTTCGCTTTGAATTGACCCGTACACCAGGCCACCGTTTTCAAAGCTTCCTCTGCTGCCCCGGGGTTCGAGGCGACCGTCATGACCAGACCATCCACAACGATGTCATCTTTCGAAAAACCCAGCTTTTTCGCTTCCCGGAAGACATTTTTTATTATTGCTTTGCGTCCGTCTGCCGTATCCGGCATGTCACTGTCCGTCATAGGCAGAAGAATAAACATGGCGCCGTATTTTGCTGCAACCGGCAGCAGTTTACGGATTTTTTCCTCCTCCCCGGAAATGGAGTTAATCATAGCCCGGCCCGGGTAGATTCTGAGGGCGGCCTCGATCGTTTCGATCCTTGAAGCGTCGATGACAAGGGGAAGGTCCGTACCCGTTGACAGCAGACAAATAACCGACCTGATGGCATCTGTTTCATTGATGCCGGGAACCCCGACATTCACGTCAAGAAGATCCGCCCCTTGCTTCTCCTGCTCTTTCGCCAACTGCCGGACGAGGCTCATTTTCCCCGCTGAGAGTTCTTGTTGCAGGGTTTTTTTGCCTGTCGGGTTGATCCGCTCACCGACGATACTCAGGGGTTTATGGGGCTCGAATATCTTCACCTTTCTTGCGGAACTGAGAGCGCCAATGGTTTTTCGCAAGGGAGGAACGGCCATCGTACCGGAAAGGGTATTCTTCAAAGCCTGGATGTGTTCCGGTGTCGTACCGCAACACCCTCCCAGCAGATTGACCCCTGCCGCCGCAAACACCGCCCCGAAAGAGGCAAACGTCCCGGGGTCCATATCAAATTCGGTTTTGTTTCCCGATAATCTGGGCATACCCGCATTGGGTTTTGCGACCAGTGGGACGGTGGCATAAGGCTTCATGGCCTCTATTAATGTAACCATCGTGTCCGGTCCCGTCGAACAATTGCAGCCGACAGCGCCGGCACCGAGGCTCTGCAATGTAATAAGGGCCGTCACGGGGTCCGTCCCGTTCAGGGTACGGCCGTTATTTTCGTATGTCATGGTGACCATGGCAAATCGATCCGTCAGTTCCTTCACGGCGAGAAGAGCGGCTCTCGCCTCCTGAATATCCATCATGGTTTCAATGACAAAAAGATCAACGCCCCCGTCCAGGAGTCCCATGACCTGTTCTTTGAAAATATCGACGGCTTCTTCGAATTTCAGATCTCCGAATGGTTCTACAAAGTGCCCCGTCGGGCCGATATCACCGGCAACGAGAGCTTTCTTGCCGACAGCGCCCCTGGCAAGGAGCGCCAATTGCCTGTTGACCTCTCTTACGTCCTCAACACCGTATTGCTGCAGCTTGAGACGGTTCGCCCCGAAGGTACAGGTATAAACGATATCCGAACCGGCTTCCCGGTAAATGGCATGGATATCCCGCATCGCTCCGGGATTTTCCAGACACCATACCTCCGGACACGCGCCGGCAGGCATTCCCCGTTTCTGTAATTCCGTGCCGGTGGCGCCGTCAAGAATCAGTATCTTCTTTTTCAAAAGACGGAATATCTTGCGATTTTTATTCATAATAAAAAATAGGGACATCCATTATTTTCATGGAGGATACGAGAAGGCCATTCTTTTTTTTTCATCAGGAAAAATAAGGAAGAAAACGGCAAGGTCAAGAAGGATAAGATGCAAAATGTAAACATGGTCTTCCTCCCTCGGGAAAATAAAGATGGACCGGTCTTCCGGCTTAGGGCGCCCTACTCACCCGCCTTCCCATCATGGTTCGTTCATGACAGTGGTTCTTCAGGTTTTCGTTCCCGTCACGGCTGCGGGGCAGCGGGGGCTTTTTACCCCTCTTCCTCACATCCATCTTTTTGTTCATTTATTGGTGGCGCAGTATAATCAAGAGCTTTCCTATTTGTCAAGAATAAAACGGGATCCGTTCACAGGGCGTTTTCGGCAGGCATTGTCATCCGTTGGGATTGTCATTGTGTGATGGGTGCACCGGAAATATTATTATTGACATGTGTCGGCAATGGGGTTATGTGCCCCTATGGCGCCGGAGTAATAAAAGAGAACGCCATGTCAATTCCGACATTTAATCAAACAGATACACCATGAGAGCATTGAAATAAAGCCTCAACCACCATGCGCAGGAGGATAAAATCATGGGAAAATCATACAGAATAGCTGTTGTTCCGGGAGACGGAACAGGGCCTGAGGTTATTGCAGAAGGATTGAAAGTCCTCAAGGCTGCATCGACAAAATTTGGTTTTGAACTGGATCTGCACCCTTACGACCTGGGTGGCGAGCGATATAAGCGTACCGGCGAGATCATGAGCGATGAAACCCTTGAAGAACTGAAGCTATATGATGCAATCTATCTTGGCGCCATCGGCCATCCGGATGTCAGGCCGGGCATCCTGGAAAAAGGCATTCTCCTTACGCTTCGGTTCAGACTGGACCAGTACATCAATCTGAGGCCTGTAAAGCTTTATCCCGGCGTGGATACACCATTGAAAGACAAGAAACCGGAAGACATAGATTTTGTCGTTGTGCGGGAAAACAGCGAAGGCCTGTACACCGGTGCGGGCGGCGTCTTGAAGAAAGGCACTCCTGACGAGGTGGCAATCCAGGAATCCATAAACACCCGCAAGGGGGTGGAACGATGTGTGAGATTTGCTTTTGAATACTGCCGCAAGCGAAATAAAGAAAAGAAATTGACGCTTTGCGGCAAGACGAACGTGCTGACCTATGCATTCGACCTGTGGGAAAGGACATTTTATGAAGTAGGCAAAGAATATCCCGATATAAAAACGGACTACGCCCATGTGGATGCAGTCTGCATGTGGATGGTGAAGAATCCCGAATGGTTCGACGTCATCGTGACGGACAACATGTTCGGCGACATCATCACCGACCTCGGAGCGATGATCCAGGGGGGCATGGGAATCGCTGCGGGCGCTAACATCAATCCCCAGGGCGTTTCCATGTTCGAACCCATAGGAGGTTCAGCGCCCAAATATACGGGTATGAACATCGTCAACCCCCTGGCCGCCATTATGGCCGGTCAGATGATGCTTGAGACATTGGGAGAAGATTCCGCAGCGGCGGCTGTAGAAAAGGCCGTCATGACGGTCGTCAGGGAAAAACTTAAAAGCCTCACCGCCGGCCGGATGGGCTATTCAACAAGCGATACAGGGGACCTTGTGGCCGGGTTGCTTTAGGTATATGAGCCGGAGTTACCCGGTGGACAGCAACTCAATGCCGGTGATGGCGGTGACGGATTTTTCGGGGATTAGTATGCAGCTTTCCGTGATCCGGACGCCGAGCCGGTCAAGCTGAAGCAGCTTGTAGAGGGTTGTTTGATTTTCCAGTAACAAATCTCCGTAACCTGCGGAGAATCTTTTTTGCAATAATTTCTTATTTTCCCGCCGCAGAGACCGATTGAAGTAATCCATGATCCAGTCCAGGGCGGCATCGGCCATTTCGCTGGCCGTTGCATCAAATACAACCCCGCGGGTAATGTCGCCGCCGGAGGTGTCTTCCTGAATGGCATTGACAATGTCACTTCCGGCGGTTGCCCCCATGATGATCATTTCACTGCAATTCCGAAGAAATACAGCCAGTTGATGACTGTCAATACGAATATCCCCCTCCAGAATGATCTCTGACGCCCCCTTCTTCAGGATAGACACCGGCAAGCCGGCGCCCGTCAGACGGATAAGAGAAAGTGCCTCTTCGATATACCGCTCCGTCTCTTCCTTCTGCCTGGGCAGCATACGGGTGACGCCTTTCCGGTATCCCAGACGTCTGTAAATCTTTGAACGGGGAGTCTGAATCAATATGGGGTCAAAAAAAAGGACAGGGTGCATTTCACCACGCTTTACAGGCGTCAGGACATCGCTTCTTTGATTTTTTTCACAACATGATTTCCCATTTCGTCGGTGCTGACAAGGGTGGCATCCTCTTTATGGATATCCCGGGTTCTGAAGCCATCTTTCAGAACCTCCTTGACGGCTTTTCCGACAAGCGCGGCTTCTTCCGGCATATCGAAGGAATATTGGAACATCATGGCGACGGACAGAATGGCAGCCAGCGGATTGGCGATGTTCTTTCCTGCAATGTCCGGGGCCGATCCATGAATCGGTTCATAGAGGGATTTGTCGTAGCCATGACTTGCAGAAGGCAGCATCCCGATGGAACCACTCAGAACGGCAGCCTCGTCACTGAGAATATCTCCAAACATGTTGCCCGTCACAATCACATCAAACTGCAGGGGATTCAGAATCAGCTGCATGGCACAATTATCGACGTACAGATGGCTCAATGAAACATCAGGATAGTCGCGACCTACTTCCGTCACCACATCTCTCCAGAGCTGGGAGCTTTCAAGAATATTCGCTTTATCGACAGAAACCACTCTTTTCCTTCGTTTTCCCGCCATATCGAAGGCAACTATCGCAATTCTCCTGATTTCCTCCTCGGAATATATCAGCGTGTTGACGCCCACCCTCGATCCATTTTCCATTCTGATCCCTCTGGGATGACCGAAATACAAATCACCGGTCAGTTCCCTCACCATCATGATATCAATATTCTGCACGATATGGCGCTTGAGCGGCGACGCATCAATGAGTTCGTCGTAGGCAACAACGGGCCTTAAGTTGGCAAAGAGACCTAATCCTCCCCTCAAGCCCAGGAGCGCCCTTTCGGGCCGGACGGAATAATCCAGGGCTTCCCACTTTGGCCCCCCCACGGCGCCGAGGAGAATGGCATCACTTTTCCGTGCCATATCCATACTTTCCACCGGCAGGGGTTCTCCACACCTGTCATAGGCAGCCCCTCCGATCAGACCTTCTTCCATATCGAACATCACGCCCGAAAATTCAGAAATCGCCTGCAGAACCTTGACCGCCTCCCTGATAATCTCAACCCCGATCCCGTCTCCGGGAAATACGGCAATTTTGTAACGCTTTTTATTAACCATTACTGCAGCCGGTTCTTAAAATTAAGAATTTTATAAATTAAGTGCAATGTCATCTCGACCGGAGGGAGAGATCTTCAGATTTCTCGCTTCCCTCAAAATGATAAAACGAACGCTGAAGGTGAGTCAGTTCCTCTTCTTCGACAGGTGTTTCATGAGCCCCCCATCCTCGATGAGCTCCTGCATGAACGGAGGGATGGGCTGGACACATACAGGGTCGATATTGTTATCTATAACAGTAACATTCCCTCTGTCCCCGTCCACTTCGATTTCCTGGCCGTCGGATATTTTTCCCCACAAATCTGCGGATTCGAAAATGGGCAAGCCCATATTGAAGGCGTTTCTGTAAAATATCCTGGCAAAACTGCCGGCGATGACACAGGAAATTCCGGCCGCCTTGATGGCGATAGGGGCATGTTCTCTCGATGATCCGCAGCCGAAATTTTCCCCCGCTACGATGATATCACCACGTTTGATCTTCTTAACAAATTCTGGATCGGCGTCTTCCATACAATGAGCGGCAAGAGTATCCGGGTCCGACGTCGTCAGATAACGGGCCGGAATGATGGCATCCGTATCAATGTTGTCACCAAATTTCCAGGCTCTCCCTCTAAATTTCATCGTCATTCTCCCTCATCAACCCCCGTCATCTGTTCCCGATTAACTCCTCGGGTCCGGCAATTCTCCCTAAAACCGCCGACGCGGCGGCAACAGCCGGACCGGCAAGATAGACTTCGCTGCCGGGATGCCCCATACGCCCGATGAAATTCCGGTTCGTTGTGGCCACAGCCTTCTCTCCGTTCGCCAGAACCCCCATGTGCCCCCCCAGGCATGCGCCGCAGGATGGCGGGCTGATCACGGCATTGGCGTCGATAAAAATCTCCATAAGGCCTTCTTTTAAAGCCATCCTGTATATTTCCCGGGTAGCAGGCACAATAATCAACCGGACATGGGACGCCGATTTTCTGCTTTTTAAAATTCCGGCGGCTATTCTGAGGTCTTCTATTCTGCCGTTGGTGCAGGAACCGATGATGACCTGATCGATTTGCACGTCCCCGACCTGACTGATCCCTCTGACATTGGAAGGCAGATGAGGAAAGGCAACCTGGGGTTCGATACTGCTGACATCAATGTTGAGCACGTCGGCATACATTGCATCGGGATCAGACGTGTAAAACCGGTAAGGCCGCTTCGCCCTCATTTGCACGTAGTCCCTGGTGACCTCATCGGGAACGAAAATACCGTTCTTTGCCCCCGCTTCGATAACCATGTTGGCGATGGTCAATCTGTCTGCCATCCCAAGCGTTTCAACCGTCTCACCGGTAAACTCCATCGCCTTGTATCGCGCCCCGTCCACACCGATTGTGCCGATCAAATGAAGGATCAGGTCTTTGCCGGAGACCCACTTGCCAAGCTTGCCTTGAAACACGATCTTCATGGTATCGGGAACCCTGAACCAGACTTCGCCTGTCAGCATGGCGGCAGCCAGATCCGTACTGCCCACACCGGTTGCAAACGCCCCCAAGGCGCCGTAGGTGCAGGTGTGGCTGTCGGCGCCGATAACCAGATCTCCCGATAATACAATGCCCTGCTCAGGCAGAAGGGCGTGTTCAATGCCCGCCTCGCCAACCTCAAAATAGTGGGTGATTTCCTGATCTCTTGCGAATTCCCTTACGACCTTGCACTGCTCGGCGGAGTCGATATCTTTGTTGGGTGTAAAGTGATCGGGCACAAGGACAACCTTATTACGGTCAAACACATTCCGGCCTCCGGCTTTTTTGAACGCGGCAATGGCAATCGGGGCGGTGATATCATTTCCGAGGGCAATATCCACCCTGGCGTTGATCAGTATTCCGGGATGGACTTCTTTGAGGTCCGTGTGCTCGCAGAGTATCTTCTCCGTTATGGTCATTCCCACGTTATGTCTCCCGTATTGATGCAAAGTGTTCTTTACTACAACATAACCCCGTTTTATTCAACTTTTACCTTCTGCACATTCGTCTTCAGATATTCAAGGCGGTTCAACGCGTTGATATAGGCCTTTGCCGAGGCGACAATGATATCGGGATCGGCACCCCGTCCCACCACGGATTTTCCGTTGTATTGCAGTTGAACCGTCGTCTCCCCTTGGGCATCCGTGCCTCCGGTGACAGCGGTCACCGCGTACTTCAGGAGATGGTAGTTGGTTTTCGTGATCTTCCGGATGGCGGCAAACGTTGCATCCACAGGACCGACGCCAAAACCGGCGTCCTGGATGATTTCCTTGTCCACTTCCATCTGCATGGTTGCCGTAGGGATCGCCACATTGCCGCTGACCACGTTGAGGTAAATCAGTTTGTATTTCTCATCAATCCTGTACAGTTCTTCATAAAGAATGGCCTCCAGATCCTCATCAAAGATCTCTTTCTTGACATCGGCCAGTTCCTTGAACCGCACAAAAATCCGTTTTACTTCATCAGCATTCAGCTTGTAGCCCATTTTCGTGAGATGCTCGGCGATCGCATGGCGTCCGGAATGTTTCCCGAGGACGAGATGGGTTCCTGAAATGCCGACGGACTGGGGAGTCATAATCTCGTAGGTGATCTTTTCCTTGATGAGGCCGTCCTGATGAATGCCTGATTCATGGGCAAAGGCATTGGCGCCGACAATCGCCTTGTTGGGTTGCACGGGGATGCCGGTAATGTGGGTCAACAGTCTCGATGACTGGTAGATGTATTCCGTCTTGAGGCCCGTCGAAAATCCGAAAAAGTCCTTCCTTGTCTTCAGCGCCATGGCCACTTCTTCCAGGGCGGCATTGCCGGCCCTCTCTCCGATGCCGTTTATCGTGCATTCCACCTGCCTCGCCCCATTTTTCACCGCCGCGAGCGAATTTGCAACGGCGAGCCCCAGATCATTATGACAGTGCACAGAGATAACCGCCTTGCGAATATTTTTCACCTTCTCAAACAGATAAGCGATCAGGGAACCAAATTCCTGAGGCATGATATACCCCACCGTGTCCGGTATATTCACAGTGGTCGCACCTTCCGCAATCACCGCTTCGACGATATCGCAGAGGTAATCCCGGTCCGTCCTGGTGGCATCCATGGGAGAAAATTCCACATTCGGTGTAAGGGAACAGGCATGGGCCACGGCGGCCCTTGCGTCCTTCAGAACCTGATCCCTCGTTTTCTTGAGCTGGTACTTCAGATGGATGTCCGATGTCGAAATAAAGGTATGAATCCGCGGATGCGCCGCTTCTTTGATGGCCTCCCATGCCCGATCGATGTCGCCGATGTGATATCTTGCCAGCCCGGCGATCTGCGGTCTTCTGATTTCCCGGGCAATCTGCTGAACCGACAGGAAATCCCCATCCGAGGCGACAGGAAACCCCGCCTCGATAATATCCACCCCCAGTCTTTCCAGTTGCCAGGCAACGCGAAGTTTTTCTTCCTGATTCATGCTCGCTCCGGGCGACTGCTCACCGTCTCTAAGGGTCGTATCAAATATCAGCACCCTCTGCTTTTTTGATTCCATTTTCTCCTCCTTTTGAATTGATACAAAATAAAAAAGGCCATGAGCTTTTTCAGCCCATGGCCTTAAGTTACTTGTTTTCTAAATGGTTTAACGGTAACCTAAAAACGACGGGCGTCGGGTATGAAGGCAAAGAAGAAGGAGAGCGAGACCCTGCAAAAGGGACTTCAAACTGACTAAACCGGTTTGCGCACTCTTCATACCAAACGTCACGTGTAAGGACACCCCCTAATAAGTTGAGCGTGAGAAGTAAACTAAAACCATATCCCTGTCAAGTGATTTTTTATAAGCCGCTCCTCATGCCGTGACCGGAACCGCGCCCCGGCCGATAAGCGTTCAATTTTCCTTGCTGTTCCGGCGTTAAGACTTTGAGCACTTCCAGACGATGGTTATCCTTTTTATCCTCCATCTGATCACGCAACGCCCTGATTTCCTTCTGTGTCTGCCTGATCTTTGCCTGATCCGGGCTCTTCTGCAACCAGAGCAATTTCAGATCGCCCCTTTTGCTGAACATCTTATCCTGGATCGGTTTTACGTCCTTCATGTGGGCTTCACGAAGGGCGTTGACCTTTGCCGTCTGTTCGGTCGTCAGATTCAATCCGGGCACTGCCGTCAGATCGGCTCCATAACAGTCGCCACCGCCGCACTGCCCCTTGCCGTGGCCTCTTCCCCCGCCGGGGCCGACAGCGAACGCCGAAGCCGTCAAGGCCGCCACTGCAAAAAGGGCTACAAATGTCATTATTAATTTTTTCATGGTTATTGTCTCCTTTATAGTTGTTTTTTTACGTTGTGGAGAGCAAGTGCCATGCCATACATCTGATATATAATATATCATATTGGAATTAAACGGTTAATGGAGACTAAGCGTCATTTATTCTTATGTCTGCGAGGAAAATAGTGGATAATATGTATCCAGTTGTGGTATCCAGTTGATTAAAAAGTATCCAGAGCATACAATCATTGAAATGAAAATTCGCACAAAACGAAAAGATAGAAAATTTTGGGCAGGTATCTCGCCGTGGATCATCATCGGCGCATTGGTGATTCTCATCCCCATCTTCATTGCCATGACTCTGGCAAACATCAACAAACAAAAAGAATATACCACCCAGCTTTTAGTTGAAAAAGGGGCCGCCCTGATCCGGTCTTTCGAGGCGGGCGCCAGAACAGGCCTGGGCATGCAGTGGAGCAGCTTTCAACTTCAGAAACTGCTCATCGAAACGGCCCAACAACCGGACATTGATCACCTGATCGTTACGGACACCTATGGAACCATCCTGGCTGACAGCGATCCTTCCATGATAGGGGAAGCGTACGGAAAAGACCTGGATCTCAAACATATTGCCAGGTCAAAACAGGTGGAGTGGCGGCAGGTTCCCAATCCCGGCGGCGCCGATACCTTTGAGATATTCCGCCGGTTTTCGCCGACGGGGGATTCCTTTCATGGCTTTCAGGCAGAGGAGAAAACCGCTGAAGGATCAACGGGGTTCATCATTTTTGTGGGCATGGACATGGGCCCTGTCAATACGGCAAGAGAACAGGATACCCGACACACCATCTGGATGGCCGTCGTTTTCCTTCTTATCGGATGCTCGGGAGTTATTTCTCTTTTTCTGGCACAGGGTTACCGCTCGGCAAAGACGTCCCTTTCCAGGGTGAAGGCTTTCTCCGACAGTCTGGTAGAAAACATGCCCATGGGCCTTGTGGCTATAAACGGAAAGGGCGACATCATCTCATTCAATCAGACGGCCGAATCCATCCTGGGATGCATGTCCCGGGATGTCATGGAAAAAAAGGCGGATGACGTCCTGCCCCGGCCATGCGTCGCATTGCTTCAGAGCCTGAAGACAGAAAAAAAGCTTCTCGAAAAAGAGGTTGACTGTCCTGTGAAAGACGGAAACATGGTACCTCTCGAAGTGATCGCAACAATTCTCGAAGAGGAGGACGGCGAGTTTCTCGGGTACGTGATTCTCTTCAGGGATATCACGGAAATCCAGCATCTCAAGAAAGAGATCACAAGGAGTCAGCGCCTTGCATCTCTGGGAAATCTGGCAGCGGGAATCGCCCACGAAATCCGTAATCCCTTAAGTTCCATCAAGGGATTTGCAACATATTTTAAAGAAAGATACCGGGACAACCCGGAAGATGCGAAGACTGCCGAAATCATGATACAGGAGGTAGAACGTCTGAACCGGGTCATCAGCCAGCTCCTCGAATTTGCCCGGCCCATGGATATCAGCAAACAGCCGACATCCATCCATACGGTCATACGACACACACTGAAAATGATTGAAGGCCAGGCTCGGTCAAAAGGAATCACGATCCGCACAGAGCTGTCACCGGACGTCAGGGATGTTTTAATCGATCCGGATAAAATGACGCAGGTGTTTCTCAACCTGTACCTGAACGCAATCGAAGCTATGGAAAGGGGTGGCGACCTCTCTGTCTCCCTGTCCCTGCAGGGCGACCGTATGATCAGAATTGATATCTGCGATACAGGCAGGGGCCTTGATCGGGAAGAACTGGCCCATATCTTCGATCCATACTTCACAACGAAGCCGACGGGAACCGGTCTGGGGCTTGCGATAGTCCATAAGATAGTTGAGGCCCATGATGGGGAGATCCGGGCCGATAGCGTTAAAGGAAAAGGAACCACACTGTCGGTCTTTCTGCCGACAAATTCTCCTTCTGTAATGTAACGGTGATGCTCATGAAATCAAAAGAAACGATTCTTGTCGTAGACGACGATCTTGCCCACCGCACCATGTTGCGGACCCTCATTTCCGGGTGGGGATACACGGTTGTCGAGGCTGATGACGGCGGAACGGCCATTGAAGCGGTCCACCGCCAACCGTTCGATCTGGTTCTCATGGATATTCGCATGGTCAGGGTATCCGGCCTGGAAGCCCTGAATGAAATCAAGCGTTTCAATCCCGTTATTCCGCTGGTCATCATGACCGCCTATGCTTCGGTGGAAACGGCGGTAAAGGCCCTCAAAGAGGGCGCCTATGATTATCTGACCAAACCCCTTGATTTTGACGAGTTGAGGATCACCATGGAACGGGCCATGGAACATAGCCGCCTGAAAGAGGAAAACCGTTACCTGAAGGAGACTCTCGCCACACATTTTGACCGGCGAAACCTGATCGGAAGAAGCGACATCATGACCAGACTTCTGGAGACAGTCGTCCTGGTTGCCCCATCGGAGGCGACGGTTTTAATTACGGGAGAATCCGGAACAGGAAAGGAAATGATCGCAGGGGCTATCCATTATAACAGCCTCAGGAAAGACGGCCCTTTTATAAAAATAAATTGCGCCGCCATCACGGAAACACTTCTTGAGTCCGAGCTTTTCGGCCATGAAAAAGGGGCATTTACCGGCGCCGACAGACGGAAAGAGGGAAAGTTCCGGCAAGCCGGTGGTGGGACCCTCTTTCTTGATGAGGTCAGTGAAATGTCGCTTTCCATGCAGGTAAAGTTATTGCGGGTATTGCAGGAGAGGGAAATCACAAGGGTGGGGGGTGAAGAGGTCATTAAGGTCGATGTGCGGGTCATCGCAGCAACCAACCGGAATCTGATAAAAGACATCGAGGCGGGACGTTTCCGGGAGGATCTCTACTATCGTTTGAACGTTGTGAACATTCATGCACCCCCTCTGAGAGAGCGGAAAGAAGACATTCCTCTCCTTGCCCAGAACTTTTTAAAGGTGTTCGCAGAAAAGAACCGCAAAAACATCAAGGGTTTCACTCCCCGGGCCATGGACAGGCTTCTGAAATATCACTGGCCGGGAAATGTCCGGGAACTCATGAACGCCATAGAAAGGGGAGTCGTTCTTTCACGATCCAATAACCTTGATGAATCTGAAGTGCCCCTGTTCCGGCAGGAAGAGCTGCCACCACCAGCTGCCTTGTCGCAAACGGATGGGGTCGAGGAGTTGCCCCTCGAATCCGTGGAAAAGGAAACTATCCTGAAAACTCTGGATACAACGAAGGGAAACAAGAGTGAAGCGGCCAGACGGCTCGGCATCACGCGGCGCACTTTGCATTTAAAACTCAAAAAATACGGTATGATGTCATGATATCGCCACATGATATAAAATTCCATTGACGAATAATCCTCACAACCTTATACTGCCCGCATTATACATCAAAGTTCGATGCATCAAACGTCATTCCGTGCCTGACACGGAATCCATGGGTTCCCGCTTTAGCGGGAATGACAAAAACGAAGGAAGTTTCGCCGAATTCATAATGAGAAACTAAAGGAGCTGTTATGGAAATAAACACAAAAAAAGGAAAAACCACCGTTATCGTATCAGTGAAGGGCAGAATGGATGCGGTCACTTCTCCCGAGTTCGAAAAAAGCCTGTCAACATTGATTGCCGCGGGAGAGAACGACTTTCTCATAAACTTACACCAGCTTGAATATATCAGCAGCGCAGGTCTCAGGAGCATCCTGACGGTGGCAAAACTCTTGAAGACAAAGGGTGGAAAAATCCTGTTTGCAGCGTTGCAAGGCCCGGTCAAAGATGTGTTCAATATTTCCGGATTCGGCGCCATTTTTAAAATCTATGAAACGGAGGAAGAAGCCCTCAAGGCAGGCTGAACATCGTCAACTCACAATTGTTGATGAAAGATTTTTATGAAACATCTGTTTCCAATATGCCTGATTCTGGTTATATTTTCCTTTGTCGCAACGCCCTCTGCCTGTGGTGAAACGCTAAAGAGAGTAACCTTCCTCCCTCAATGGCTTCCCCAAGCCCAGTTTGCCGGATATTATGCGGCCAGGGAAAAGGGCATTTACAAAAAGTACGGCATCGATCTCGTTATCCTGCCCGGAGGGCCGGACAACCCCTCTGCCGACATGCTTTCTAAAGGTAAAACGGATTTTACCACCATGTTTCTGTCATCGGCGATTCAGAAACGGGCCGACGGCGTTAAACTGGTCAACATCGGGCAGATTGTTCAACGATCGGGTTTTATTCTCGTTGCCCGGAAATCCAGCGGGATATTATCGCCGAATGATCTGAACGGAAAGAGGGTCAGCCTCTGGTCGGACTTCCAGTTGCAGGCTCTTGCTTTCTTTCGAAAATATCATTTGGATGTCAAGATTATTCCTCAAACCTTTACGGTTAATCTCTTTTTACGGGGAGGCGTCGATGCCGCCTCGGCCATGTGGTATAACGAATATCATACCCTTCTCAACGCCGGTCTGGATGAAGACGAATTAACCGCCTTCTTCTTCGACAGGTACGGCCTGAATTTCCCCGAGGATGGCATTTACTGTCTCGAAGAGACGCTGAAGAAAGACAGGGCATTGTGCCGTGCTTTCGTGCAGGCCACCCTGGAAGGATGGGAATACGCCTTTGCCTATCCGGAAGAGTCCCTCGATATTGTGATGAAATACGTCAATGATGCCCACGTCGGCACAAACAGGGTCCACCAGAAATGGATGCTGGATAAGATGAAATATCTGATCCGACCGACCGACATGAAAAATCCCGTGGGTGTCTTAAGGCAGGATGGCTACAACCTGGTCGCCGGAGAGCTTCAGTTGAAGGGAATGATAAAGGATATCCCTCCTTTTGGTGAATTCTATGCCCCGTGCGCCGGCGAAAAATAAGAAAAGGAAGCTTGCTTTCAAGCTTTCCCTGTTCATTCTGGCCGGTACAACGTTTATCTTTCTTGCAGCCTTTGGTTACAACCATTACTCCTCCCGCAAGCTCGTCCTCAAAAATGTTGAGGAAAACGCCCGAAACCTGACACTGGCAACGGTCAATAAAATCGAAACGACCCTCCTGGGCGTGGAAAAGGTGCCTTTATATCTTGCATCATCTTTAGAAAATCACCGTTACAGTCGCCACGAAATTTTCCAGACAATAGAGGATATCCTGAAAACAAACCCTGATATCTTCGGTGCGGCAGTGGCATTTGAACCTTTCGCCTTTAACCCGAAGTCGCGCTATTTCGTTCCCTACACATTCAGAAAGAAGGACGGCTTCGGAGTGCATCCCCCGGAAACGGCCTTTCAATACTTCTACCGGGACTGGTATCTCATCCCCAGGGAACTGGGCAGGCCGGTCTGGAGCGAACCCTATTTCTCGGAAGGGGGCGGCAATACCGTCATGTCGACCTATTCCGTGCCGTTCTATCGCTTTGTCAATGGGAAACGGACATTCACGGGCGTCGTGGAAGTCGACATCGATCTGGAATGGCTCAAGGAAATCATCTCACGGGTTTCCATTTATCAGTCAGGATACGCTTTCCTTGTTTCTCAAAACGGGGTGATCGTAACCCATCCGAACAGGGATTGGATTATGCGGGAAAGCATCTTCAGCATAGCGGAGGCAGCGGACGACCCCGGCCTCCGTAAAATGGGCAGAGACATGATACGGGGGAAAGAAGGCTTTATACCTCTGCAAAGCCATTTCACCGGCAAGAAATCATGGATCTACTACGCGCCGCTGACCTCCATCGGCTGGTCCATCGGCGTGGTTTTCCCTGAGGAAGAACTTTTTGCCGGCATGAAGAAGCTGAATCGGGAGGTCTTTATTATTGGAAGCGCCGGTTTTGTGTTACTGTTTCTGGTAATCGCCTGGATAAGTAACCGGATGACGGCCCCCATCAGAACCCTCTCTCTCAAAACAGCTGAAATTGCAAAGGGAAACCTCGATATCAAACTCCCCTCGGTAACATCGAATGACGAGATCGGCGAACTGACGGCCTCCTTTGAAGACATGAGGCTCGCCCTGAAGGAGTATATTTTCACCCTCCGGGAAACGACGGCAGCCAAAGAAAGGCTGGAAAGCGAGCTGCAGATTGCCCATACCATCCAGATGAGCTTTCTGCCGAAGCGTTTTCCCTTCTTTCCGGAAAAAGATGAGTTCGAAATCTATGCCACCATGGAGCCGGCAAGAGAGGTGGGGGGTGATCTTTATGATTTCTTTCTCGTTGATGAAGATTATCTTTTCTTTTCCATCGGCGATGTTTCCGGCAAAGGTGTGCCCGCCGCACTCTTCATGGCGGTAACCAAAACCCTGATGAAGGGAATTGCCAGTAAAAGCATGGATCTCCCGGAAGTCCTTGGCAAGGTCAATGCGGAGTTGTGCCTGGATAACGACGCCATGATGTTCTGCACCTTATTCTGCGGATTTTTAAACATCAGAACCGGAGAATTTCTCTATTCCAACGCGGGACACAATCCGCCGATTGTCATCCGTTCCGGTCATAAACCACGATGGCTTGATTTGCCGGAGGGTTCTGCCATGGGTGTTGACGAAGACGCTTTTTACCTGACAGAAAAGATTACCCTGAATTCAGGCGATACCCTCATCCTGTACACGGACGGTGTGACGGAAGCCACGGATCATGACAAGTCCCTTTATTCAACAGACCGGCTGATCGATACCATTGAAAAAAGCAAGCTGTCATCAATTGAGCCCCTTGTCTTGGAAATTATGAATTCTGTGAGGGATTTCACCGGAGGCGAGCCTCAGTCAGACGATATCACCATCCTGGCCGTCCGGTTTGGTGACACATCGGGATCGTCATGACGATTGTTTCCTCGCCTTTAGTCAGCGATAATGAGGGGAAAATGCGCTTGCCAAAAATGGCATTAATTGTTACAAAACAAAAAAACGAGAGGACAGACGATGGGCGAGGGCATATCTGATTATACGAAATTCAGCGTCGATCTGCGGCGACACATGTGGAAGGCCGGGGTGGAAATGGAGTTGCGCAGGCTCATATGGCAGATCGCCGTCATGGGGAAATACATCTCCGCCAAGATCCACGAATCCAATCGCAAACTGGCCGGCTTTAAAAACATTTACGATGAAGAGCAACTGGATCTGGATAAAAGCGCCGATGAGATCCTCAAGAATCAGCTTCAGTATTCAGGGTTTGTCAGGGAATATGCCTCGGAAGAGCGGGACGCGGTCATGCAGATAGGGCAGGGGAATGAGAAATACTTCATCACGGCAGACCCCCTGGATGGCTCATCTTTAGTGGAAACGAATCTGGCCATTGGCACAATCATCGGCATACACAAGGAGTCTATTTTCGCGGAAGGGAGAAATACCCTTGTGGCGGCCATGTACATCACCTACGGCCCCCTGATCACCATGGTTTACTCCGCCGGGAAGGGAACCCATGAATTTGTTCTTAACAGAGAAGGTGAGTACGCCCTTTCCGAGGAAGATATTAAGTTGAAAGAGAGTGGAGATATTTACAGCCCGGGAGGCTTGAGAAGGGAATGGACGCCGGAACATCTTAAATATGTAGAATTCCTGGAAACTGAGGGCTACAAACTCCGCTACAGCGGTGGGTTTGTGCCGGATATCAACCAGATTCTGATCAAGAGAGGGGGCATCTTTACATATCCTGCATTGAAGAAGAGTCCGAAAGGGAAGCTGCGGCTCCTGTTTGAACTGCAACCCATGGCTTTCATCATCGAACAGGCCGGGGGTAAAGCCACGGACGGCAAGGAAGACATCCTGTCCATCAGGGTGGAAGATCTGAATCAGCGCAGCGCCATATACATCGGGAGCCGTTTTGAGGTGGAAAAGGCAAGAGAATTCCTGACGGGATGCTGAAATAGAGGGAATATCATAATGGCAAAGACGTATGAGGATATGGATAGACTGAAAAAAGGTCTGGACGGCGTGCTGGAGATATCCGGCAATGACGTCAGAATCCTGGATGACGGAAATCTCTGGAGTTCGGCGATTGACGACCTGATCTTTTCCGCAGTATTCAGCTCCCAACCGGAAATCAGGGAAACCGCAAGATGGCTGATCAGGCGGGCAGGCGCAGCCCTGGGAATTTATTCCACATCTATCCAGCCGCTCTACGAAGCCATGGGCCGCAAAGAAGTTTCCGGTTTTACCGTACCGGCCATCAACATCCGAACCCTGACCTATGATGTGGCCCAGGCCGTCTTTCGTGCGGTTATGAGGGGCCATGTCGGACCGGTCATCTTTGAGATTGCCCGTTCGGAAATCGATTACACCTTCCAGAGGCCGGAGGAATACACCTGCACAGTGATTGCCGCTGCCATCAAGGTTGGATACGCAGGACCACTCTTCATGCAGGGAGATCATTTCCAGGTGAACGCGGCAAAATACGCCGCCGATCCTGTCAGGGAAGTTCAGGCCGTCAAAGACCTGATATGGGAAGCCATTGAGGCGGGCTTTTACAACATCGACATAGACACCTCGACCCTGGTGGATCTGTCCAGACCAACCGTAAAGGAACAACAGAAAATAAATTACGCCCTCGCCGCCGAACTGACCACCATGATCCGGGATCTGGAACCGGAAGGCATCACGATATCCGTCGGCGGTGAGATCGGAGAGGTGGGCGGCAAGAACAGCACCGTTGAGGAACTACGGGCCTTCATGGAGGGTTATCTGGAAGAACTTCGCGCAGGCGGAGAAACGCTTACGGGAATCAGCAAAATCAGCGTCCAGACCGGAACCACCCACGGCGGGGTTCCTCTGACTGACGGGAGTATTGCCAGAGTTAAACTGGACTTCGACACCCTCGGAAAACTCTCAGAAGTCGCAAGAATGGAATACGGACTTTCCGGCGCGGTGCAGCACGGGGCTTCGACCCTTCCGCGCGAAGCCTTCGATAAATTTCCCGCCGTCGGCACAGCGGAAATTCATCTGGCGACAGGGTTTCAAAACATGATCTATGACAGTATGCATTTTCCGGGAGCCCTGCGGGATCGAATCTACCGCTACATCAAAACAGAGCTGATCAGCGAAAAGAAGGATTCGGATACGGAAGAGCAGTTTATCTATAAAACCCGGAAGAAGGGACTCGGCCCTTTCAAGAAAGAATTCTGGCATCTTCCGGAAGAGACGCTGCGCGTCATCGGGCTGGAACTGGAAAGCCAGTTTGCTTTTCTGTTTTCAAGACTGAACGTCAACAACACCTCCAATGTGGTTAAAAAGTACATCAAACCTGTCGATGTTCCTTTAAAAATCCCCGAAGCCCTGAGGTGACAGGCTTGAAATCATAATCCCACATGACGCCATAGGCGAGGTCATCGAGGGCGCTCTCGATTTCCGGCGTCTTTTCATCGACCAGCGCGACCAGATCGAGGTCCGAATCTTCTGCATCGGTGCCTCTGGCGCGAGAGCCATAGCGGATGAATTTTATCACGCGCTTCTGCAAATCGGCGGAAAGGTTTTATTATTTTCTTAGATTAAATCTGCCAGCAAGTTTCTCAGGTTCTGGATTTATGCTCGGACTCTGCTCGACATTCTGCCTCTTCGCCTCATTTTCGACAAGCGGCTTTATATATGCGTAAATGTCCGCAACGTTCCCCTTGCCTTCTTTAAGCGCTTTGAGAAAATAGTACGTGAAAACGCCCTGCCCCTTTTCTGAAAAAGATGTGGAAATCTGGGTCCCCTGTGTCGCCGTGATGACCGCCATGTTTCGTGAAACTGTAGTGTCTTCAACCATCATGACGAGCGGTCTCGCCCCTTTCGCCAATACGCTCCTGCCGCCGGCCCCTGAGAAGCAGGAGTCCATAATGATCATAATCTCCGTTGCCGGCAGCCTTCCCAGCTTATCGTACAGTCTCTTTAGTGGATACCCCGTATCTTCAAGATAATTCGGGTCTCCGTCGAAGGGAACCAGATAGGCACTCCCGGATTTCGGCTCAGGTGCACCATGACCGGAATAGTAAACAATGACCTTGCTCCTTTTTGTCACTCTGTTTGGCAGCCACGACTCTATCGCTTTTTTTATCGCCGTAAAGGTCGCCCTTTCGTTTATGATCAACTCGATGTTCCTCTCGCTCAAGCCGAGTGATAAGAAATAATCCTTTATCAACCTGGCATCGTTCGCCGAATAGTCTGATGCCGGCAACGTCTGGTATTTCTCGATCCCTATGAAGACTGCAATGTCATCCTTGCCCAATATTCTATGCGCGGTGGCAAAGGATGGATTTGCGATGTCACTTATGGACGGGGCGCCTTTGTCTCTCGGGATGTCGGTACTCACCGTGCCTGATGCCTGTCCTTGAGCCAGGTATACCGACTTTGCGGTAAGGATACTGTTGTCTTTTTCCATTGAGGCAAAGAGGTCTCTCATGGCTGCCGCCAGCGTTGCCTGATAGTCCGTTCCCACGCCTTGACCTCTGTAATTCCTCGACCACACCCGTCCGCCTATCCTGGAGTTTACCAGCGTAAGTTCAAGGGAGACTTCAGCTTTCAAGTTTCGGTTCAAACCCATCTGACCGACATTGGCTACCTGAATGGTTCCTTTGAGGACTAACGGGGATGCCCCCTGTTTGATTCCTTTTTCGTTGAGCGCTTGTATTACAATAGTTTCAAAAACCGACACAATGTCGCTGTCTGTCACAATCGGCGCTACTCCCCACCAGGGGGAATGTTCCATGCCGACGGCGCTTCGATTCAACCGGTCATCCCTGAACCGTTCTATCCGCACGGGGAATTGCAGCTCGCTATCGGTGGTTTCGATGTTTGAACGGGGCGGGATGAGGGCCGATGTCATGATGGTTTGAGGCATGGACATGCAATTCGTGAGCAGGCAGGAAAGGAACGGAATCAAAAAGAACAGAAAACAAGGTCTGTTGAGCCGTCTGGCATTGCTCTTAGGGAGATGATTTAAGCCGATTTGCATAACGATTCACCTCCTCGGACGCATAGACCGCAAGGCCTGCTTCTTTAGCGACATCCGTGACCAAATTCGACAGCAATGCGCCAATGCCATCCATGTATTGTTCCGTGACGTTAAAACCCTGCACGTTAGACTTTTCCGTTCGAGTACGCGCCTTCTTGTTGAATATCTCGACACCCTGATTATCGAGTACCGTTATTTCATAGTCGAGGCTGACCTCGCTCTCAAGTTTTGAGCTGCCGATAGACGAGCGTGTAACCGTCATCATGTGTGTTTGGGAGATGCGGACTTCGACAACTGCGTCATACTCACCCGGCTGTGGCGGTTGTCGCAGTGTCAAAGACTGGACGAACACCTGTGAAAATACATCCCCGGCCACCCGTGACAGTTCCCTGCCGACAGGAGCGCCTCTCTCGCCGAACATGCTCGTTCTATCTTGAGTGGTGTTATTCATCTCCATACCGTAGATATTGTACCGGCGCGAAGTTTCAATAACCCTGTTGCCCATAGGATCAGGGATCACAATCGCAACATTCAGAAGCAATTTCGCAGCGGGGTCGATTTTGAGATTTTCAGCCCGGGCGTTGATCGGGAACGGTCGCAGCGTAATGCATCCGCTCAACGACAACAGAGCCATCAGCAGGGAGAGGGATATTTTTATGCGCATTTTCATTCCGGGTTTCCTGAGTCCGCTATTTTTATGATAGAGGTTGAACTTTGACTACGCTGAGTATAAGGAAGTTTATTTCGCATGTCAATGGGGGAAATCTGTATATAGGGATTATATTTGAGTTTAGTAGACCGGTTTCTTCCGATACCGCAGGTTGAGGTTTGTTTTCTCCGTTTGCCGCCTGGTTTCCCTGACGGCGGGCTTTTTTGCCTCCAGATCATCCCGGGCGGTTTCTGTCCAACGCACGGTGTGGGTTTTCATGATTTGGACGATTTCTTCAGAGATGTCAGTTTGTTTTCGAGTTGTGTAAAGACGTCATCCTGGGAAACTGTTTTCCCCTTTCGGACATCTTCTTCGCCCTGGGTCAGCAGCTTTAATAGACCGATGGCGGTAATCAACTGTTCGTAGGATGCGGGATCCTGGAGACCGGCGCCTCCACAAATATTTTTTTGATTTGATAAGGCATGATCCGCCGCAGCCGGTTATCTCCAATAACGAGGAGCATACCGGCTGCGACGGAGGGGGGGTAAGGGTTAATAAGTGAAGCTGAGGGTCAATCCACCGTAGAGATAGGAACTGTCTCCATCAGAGGGCGTCGATCCGCCCAGGGAAACCTTTTGACTCCTGGCTTGCATTTCATACTTCGCATCATCACAGAGCGGGAACACATAGGAGACCGCGGGTATGATGGTGATATACTTTGCCGCAGCGATCGGCAGGCTTGCCGTAATCACGCCGTCATGGAAATTGCTGAACTTGTTTGTCGTGGACAGTGCCTGACTGTCGTATTTCGTATATGTATTTGCATCATCGCTTAGCATATAGCTGGCGGAAGCGGCGACTTTCAGAGAAACGGTTTTATTGAATTCAAAGGCATGAGAAACGCCCAGCAGGAAATACCATTGATGGTAGTGGTCGATCTCCTTGTAGACGGTTAACGTGGGCGAAAGCAGCTTATTCAATGTTAACGTAGCAAAGACTTCCTGGGAGTTCAATGGGGCCGGGGCATCTTTGTTTGCCGAGGCCAGACCGTAATAGATGTATCCCGCGCCTGTGGTGACCGGACCGAAGGTTTTATTATAGGCAAACGTAAAATCCGTTTCCGTCCAGGTACTTGCATAGCTTTTCCCGGCCGGCGCATAGGGCTTCGTATCCAAATTCCCCCACAGATTTGCGGTAAAGCCCTTGTAGCCCACTGTCAGCGAAGGTTGGATCACGATGCTGTCTTTCGACAGTTCCTGGCCGCGCCACACATACTTGGTCATTGGAGAAATGGAAAAGTCAACCGTGGGTTTTTCCTCCTCCGCAAGGACAGGTGCAATGCCGAGTGTCAACAACAGCAGAGCCATAATCGCGGTTATTAGAGCATTTCTCGTACATATACGTGTTTTCATCATATTTCCTCCCGTATCATTAGATAGAATCACATCCTGTTCGTCTTTGTTTACCCGATCGCCTTGCCGCCTTTTTCTCCGGTACGAATCCGGATGACCTCCGGCAGGTCAAAGATAAAGATCTTGCCATCACCGATATCACCCGTCCGGGCGCCTTTAATAATGGCCTGAATCGTTGGTTCCACAAAATCTTCATTAACGGCGATTTCGAGTTTTATCTTTTTCAACAGGCTGCCCACCTCTTTGGCGCCGCGGTAAATCTCTGTGAGGCCTTTCTGCATCCCCCGGCCGAGAACGTTGGACACAGTCATCATATTGACCTCGGCTTCTTCGAGCAGCTTCATTACTTCATCCAGTTTATGCGGTTGTATAACGGCAACGATATATTTCATTTTTCATCCCTCCTATTCGATCAGTGTATAAGCCGATTCTCTGTGCTGGGTCAGGTCGAGCCCCACTATCTCCGCTTTTTTGTCAACTCGTACGCCAATGACCGCATCTACAAGCTTGAAGATGACCCAGGTCATTACGGCTGCATATATGATGGTAACCACCACAAGGAGACATTGAATCAGAAACTGGTGCGCATTGCCGAAGAAAAGTCCGTTTGCACCGGCGTCATTGACAGCCTTTTCAGCAAAAAGCCCTGTTGCAAGGGTCCCCCATATGCCGCCAACACCGTGGACGCCAAAGGCATCAAGGGAATCATCGTATCCTAAAAGAGCTTTTACTTTTGCAACAGCAATGTAACAGAAGACACCCACCAGGATGCCGATGAATATGGCATTTACGGGGTTCACAAAACCGCAGGCAGGCGTAATGGCGACGAGTCCTGCAACGGCCCCGGTGACAACGCCCAGGGCGGTCGGCGCGCCATTGAGTTTCCACTCAATCAGAGCCCAGGTAAGCCCGGCCGCAGCGGTAGCCGTATTGGTTGTAATGAATGCATTGACAGCAAGTTCATTTGCCCCCAGGGCACTGCCCGCATTGAATCCGAACCAACCGAACCAGAGGAGCGCCCCGCCGAGAACGGCGAAGGGCAGGTTATGGGGTCTATAAGTCACCCCGTTACCATACCCGACCCTTTTGCCGATCAGGATGGCCAGCACCAGGGCGGAAACGCCGGAACTGGTGTGAACCACAATACCGCCTGCGAAGTCCAAAGCGCCGAGATTCTTCAACCAGCCGCCAGTTCCCCATACCCAGTGGCCGAGGGGATCATAGACAAATGTGGCCCAGAGGATCGTAAAAATGAGAAAAGCAGAGAATTTGATCCTCTCGGCATAAGTGCCGATGATCAGGGCCGGCGTGATCACGGCAAACATGGCCTGGAAGATCATGAATGCCCCATGGGGAATGGTAGCCGCATAGTCAGCATTCGGCGTTCCCCCCACGCCCTTAAGAGCGAACCAGTCAAGGTTTCCGATAATGCCCCCAATGTCGGGGCCAAAGGTCAATGAATAGCCAAACAAAACCCATTGCAGACTGATGACGCATAAAATAATGAAACACTGCATCAAGATGGATAAAACATTTTTTCTCCGTACCAGACCGCCGTAGAAAAAAGCCAACCCCGGCATTGTCATCAGTAGAACCAATGCCGAACAGGTCAGTACCCACGCTGTATCTCCTGTATTCATTTCTTTTACCTCCTTCTTTTAAATATGGCGTTTTATACATTTTAAAAATCCCTTTATCACCAGAAGTCATTGAGATAACAACTCTTCCGCATCTTCCCTAAATAACAATCTCTCCGCAAGCAGGCTTGCAGCGCTTGTTTCCCAAAGACGATTGCAACTCCGGTGCCAGTAAAGGTGAATGAGGATAACTATTTGATGATATTGATATGTCTTGAATATCAAGCGTGTGATGGATGAACAAATGTGACAAAATTGTTCTCTATTAATTCAAGTTGACAAAAATGTATTCTTACATCACCATACTCCGGTCACGTTCATGGATGACGCATCCGCGGTAAAACGATTTTGCTGTAGCTGAAGCTTCCTCATGCTCCTCCGACGCGCTTATCGGATTGCTTTTTATTTGACACGCAGAGTACTTCTCTCTATGATTCCTGGTGCAGATGGTTCTGAAACTTCATCAAAGAGACCTGATTCAGTTGAATTGCCGTTCTGAACAACCGGCGGCCTGATGTTGTGGTTTGGAGGTTTGTAAAATGATCGAATTTTTCAAAATGAGTGGTAGCGGGAATGATTTCATTCTGATTGACAACAGGGATAAGACCCTGTCCGTGGGAAGTTTGCCGGATTTTGTCAGAACGGTCTGCGAAAGGAAAGTGTCCGTCGGCGCAGACGGTTTGATTATCATAGAAAGTTCCGGGGTCGTAGATTTCCGGTGGCGGTTTTTTAACGCCGACGGCAGCGAGGCGGCAATGTGCGGCAACGGCGGGCGGTGTGCCGCCCGGTTCGCCTTTGTCAAAGGGATCGCCGGAGAGAATCTGTCCTTCGAAACGCAGGCGGGGATCATCGATGCCGAAGTCAAAGGCGACATCGTAAAACTGAAATTACCCAATCCGCACAGCCTGCGGGTTAATCTGTCCATTCCTGTCGATGGTCGGCCATTTGAAATCAGCCATATCAATACGGGGGTGCCTCATGCAGTACATTTTGTTAATGATATATATCAGTTTGATGTTTTTCGCGTCGGTCGGATCATCCGGTATCACGAGCACTTCCAACCGGAAGGGACGAACGCAAACTTTGTTGAAATCATCGACAAGCAAACGGTCAGGGCAAGAACCTATGAAAGGGGTGTCGAGGACGAAACCCTCGCCTGCGGTACCGGCGCCGTCGCATCGGCACTGATATCCTCATGGAAAGGCCTGATAGAATCGCCGGTAAACGTCAGAGTAAGGAGCGGGGAAACGCTGAGAATATATTTTCAAAAAACGGATCATGGGTTTGAAGACATTTATCTTGAAGGAAAGACCAAATTGGTTTATGAAGGGCGCATCTGGGACGAGGCCTATAAAACCTGAGCCGCATCAAAAAACGATTACAGGAGGAGACCATTTTGCAGATTGCCGACCGACTGACAAAGATTCCACCCTACCTCTTTATGGAGTTAAGAAAGAAGATCAACAAGGCGAAAGCTGATGGGATTGATGTCATCAGCCTTGCCATTGGAGACCCGGTGGAGGCGACGCCTGATTCCATCATTGACGAACTCTGCGCAAGGGCAAAAGATCCGGAAAATCACCGCTATCCCATTGATGAAGAAAAGGGAATGCTTGCTTTCCGGCAGGAGGTTGCCCGCTGGTATCATTCCAGATACGGGGTATCTCTTGATCCTGGGAGCGAAGTCCTGGGGCTGATCGGATCCAAGGAAGGGTGCCATCACTTTGTCCTGGCCCGGATCAATCCCGGCGACATCGTTCTGATGACCGATCCCGGTTATCCCGCCTACCGGGCAAGCATCCTCATGGGAGGAGGTGAGCCCTACAATGTCCCCATCCTGGCGGAAAATCGCTACCTTCCTGTTTTTGAGGATATCCCCACGGACATAGCAAAAAAAGCCCGGGGCATGTTCCTCAATTATCCGAACAATCCCACGGGCGCCTGTGCAACGAGGGTATTTTTCGACCGGCTGGTGGATTTTGCCAGGCAGTTTGATATCGCCGTCTGCTATGACAATCCCTACAGCGAAATCCTGTTCGCAGGTCAGGAACGGCTGAGTTTTCTCATGGCCGAAGGAGCCAAAGAGGTGGGGATTGAACTGAACTCCCTCTCCAAGCCTTTCAACATGTGCGGCTGGCGGATCGGTATGGCCGCCGGTAACTCCGATCTCATTGCCGCCGTCAGCAAAGTCAAGGAAAACAGCGACTCCGGCATCTTCAATCCGATTCAGTACGCGGGAATCCAGGCACTGAAGCATGAGGAGCGATTCATCGGGGACATGCTGAGTATTTATGCAAAACGGCGGGAAATTGTATTGAAATCCCTCGGCAAAATCGGGATTGTCTTCGACGCACCGAAGGGGACCTTCTATCTCTGGGTTCCCGTTCCCAAAGGGATGACGTCCCTTGAATTTACCAATCGATTGTTTGACAAGGCGGCCGTTGTCGTGGCCGCAGGTACGGCCTACGGCCAGTACGGAGAAGGGTACATCCGCATCTCCCTCACCGTTCCTGATAACCGCCTTGCCGAGGCCATGGCACGCATCGAACGGGAGTTTAAAATTTTCGGATGAGTTCGGTGATCAGTGCCGAAAAGGTTTCTTGAGCGTCCGTTTCTGCCCCGTCGCATTCATTCCTTGACAAAAAAGAAAAACCAGGTAGGAGCTTCATGCCAAAAAAAATCCCTTCACAGGGAAATGACGGGTAAAAGATCGTAACTTTTTTAAGCGATTGACACAAAGGAGTGTCTTAACAAAGCTGTTTTATCTAATAGAATCCATTCGGAGTTTTTGTATCATGAAGGGAGTTGCAAATGACGGATCCTGAACTCGCGAGGTTGCAGTGGAAAGGGTACTTTCCCGGTGCTGTCGGTATAATAACGGAACTTCATGCCGTTTATTATTACGAAAACTGGGGTCTCGATGTTTCCTTTGAAGCCCAGGTCGGAAAAGAAATTTCAGAATTCATCGTTGAATTTCAGGAAGCGAGGGACGGCCTGTGGATCGTCACATCTAATGAAGCGTTTGCGGGCTGTATCATCATAGACGGAAGCAAGATAGATTCGAAAAGCGCTCGTCTGCGGTGGTTTATTGTGGCGCCGGAATTTCAGGGTCGGGGAATCGGTCGCGAGCTGCTGAACCGTGCTGTTGCATTTTGCCGGGAGGCAGATTATAGTAACATTTACCTGTGGACATTTAAGGGTCTTGATGTGGCCCGCACCCTTTATGAAAGCGTCGGATTCCGGTTTTCTGAAGAGATCGAAGCGCGTCAGTGGGGAAGAGAACTGGTAGCGCAGAAGTTTGAATTGAACCTGTAAAAACGTCTGTACTTAATTCCTGTCGGGCATGAAAAAAAAGAATGGTCACAATACCTGAAAAATCGGATGGAGGAAGAAAATGGCGCTCAATATGGAGTCAATCGGGAAAAAGATTGGACCCCTGACAAAGGCTTATGACTGGAAAGATGTTGTCCTGTACGCACTGGGGATAGGCTCCGGCTTTGAGGAGCTTGATTACACATATGAGAAAAATCTCAAAGTAATCCCTACGTTTTCCGTCGCCATGATGTTTGATTTCTTCTGGCAGGTGGCAGCGGCTTCCAACATCAACCTTGCCGGGGTTCTGCACGGGGAGCAGGACATTATCTTTCATCACCCCATCCCGACATCGGGAACCCTGACCACAGCGGGAAAAATTACCCATTACTATGACAAGGGGCCCAAAGGGGCGCTGGTGATTGCCCAAAGCGATACGTATCATTCCGACGGGAAAAAACTCTACACCGGCATCATGACTCTTTTTGGCCGCCTCGATGGGGGGTTCGGCGGCCAGGACGTCCCTCCGCAGATTGTCGATTTCCCGGAAAGGGAACCGGACTTTATCGTGGAAGCATTGCCGTCTCCGGATCAACCGCTCATCTATCGGCTATCCGGCGACATCTTTCATCTCCATGTTGACCCTGAGTTTGCAAAAAAAGTCGGTTTTAAAAAACCGATTATGCACGGCCTTTGTACCTACGGGTTTGCGTGCCGGGCCCTGATGGCAAGCATGACGCCCGGAGCGCCTGAAAAGGTAAGGCGCATCGCCTGCCGGTTTTCACAAACCCTTTACCCCGGTGAGCCCATCAGGACATTGATCTGGAAGACGGGGGAAGGCCATGCAGTATGGCGAACAGTCCATGCAAATACTGGAGATACCGTAATCGATCGAGGCATATTTGAATACTGATATGTTCCGGGCGGTAAGATACGTCATGACGGCACCGGGGGTGGTGATGGGGGAAGGGGAAAATATCCCGACCGTCGAGGAAATCGCATCCGGTTGGGATACGTTGATGAGCCAAAGCTTGTCATGCCGGATCAGGTCCGGAATGGCATTTTAGTTGTAATGACAGCATAACAGAGGAGGAAATATCGTGGTCGGAATCACATCCTGCGGGGTTTACATCCCCCGGCTGAGGCTGAATCGATCGGCTGTATATCAGGCCATGGGCTGGTTTTCCCCGGCGCTGATTGCGGCGGCCCAGGGCGAGCGGTCCATGTGCAACTATGATGAAGACACTCTGACCATGGCGGTAGCCGCTGCCAGGGATTGTCTGGAGGGCAGGGATAAACAAACCCTTGATGCCGTGTATCTGTGCTCAACCACATTGCCCTTCGCAGACCGGCAGAATGCGGGCATTTTAGCCACAGCATTGAACCTGAAACACGATACCGTGACAGCCGATTTCACATCGTCCCTCCGGGCGGGCACCACTGGCCTCCTCACGGCCATGGATGTGGTCCGGTCGGGTAGCCGGGGGAATATCCTCGTAACCGCTTCCGATAAAAGGGAAACAAAACCGGCATCTTTTTATGAGATGTGGTTCGGAGACGGGGCAGCGTCGTTTCTTGTCGGAAAGGAGAATGTCATTGCAGCGTTCATGGGATCCTACACCGTATCCTACGACTTCGTTGACCACTACCGGAGCTCCTCAGGTCATTTTGATTACACCTGGGAGGAACGCTGGCTTCGGGAAGAGGGATATTCGAAGTTTATCCCCGAAGCTGTCGGAGGGCTGCTGAAAAAGTTGAATATTTCTATGAAGGACGTAGACAGACTGGTTTTCCCTTGTCTTTTCACGGCAGAACATCGTGCCATTGCCAAGAAGTTGGGCGCTTCACCGGAAAAGGTCACTGATACCATGCACGATATCTGTGGTGAAACGGGAGCGGCCCATCCCCTTGTGATGTTAGCCGCCGCCCTTGAGCAGGCAAAACCCGGAGACGGTGTCCTTGTGGCGGGTTTCGGCCAGGGGTGTGATGCCCTGTATTTCAAAGTCACGGACAATATCATGAAGCTTCCTCCCCGGTGCGGCGTTAAGGGATCTCTGGAAAACAAAAAGTCCATCGATAATTATATGAAATTTCTGCAATTCAGGGGGTTGCTCCATCCGGAAGTGGGTATCCGCGGGGAAGCCCAGACACAGACGGCCATGACCACCCTCTGGAGGAAGCGGAAGATGATCACAGGCCTCGTGGGCGGTAAATGCCGGGATTGTGGAACCCCCCAATACCCGAAGATGGATATCTGTGTCAATCCGGCCTGCAACCACCTCCATTCTCAGGACGACCATGAGTTTGCGGATATCCCCGCCCGTATCAAGACCTTCACGGGTGATCTATTGTCTGTATCCGCCGATCCACCGGCGAAATACGGCATGATTCAGTTTGAAGGCGGCGGCCGCCTTATGACCGACTTTACGGACTGTGATCTTTCGGAACTGAAGGTCGGGATGCCTGTCAGCATGTCGTTCCGCAGGAAGTACACTGATCAAGAGCGGGGATTTTCCGGCTATTTCTGGAAGGCCGTTCCCAGGGCGGGAGTTCCCGCCGTACCGCCGGATTCGGGAAAGAAAGAACCGTATAAAAAAAGCGCCTCTCCCGACGTGGAAAAGATTTTCAGAGGTTAGCATACCCGTAAAACAGGAAAAAACATTAACTGTCTCGATGCAGCAGGGGGTAAGAAGGATGGCATCAGGAATAAGGGATAAAGTG
>JBAWYD010000010.1:0-33325 GCA_037143735.1 Deltaproteobacteria bacterium | reverse complement strand
CTATGCAAACCATCAATATTCATGAAGCGAAGACGCACCTTTCCCGTCTGGTTGAGGAGGCTGCGCAAGGCAAGGCCTTCATCATTGCCAAGGCAGGAAAGCCGATGGTCAAGGTTTCGCCCCTATCTGCAGAAGAGCGGAAAGGCGGCGAAAAGCTGGGATTTATGGCGGGTGAGATTTCTGTTCCTGACGATTTTGATTCACTTGGGGTGCCGGAGATTATGCTACTTTTTGAGGGCAAGTCATCGTGAAACTGCTCCTCGATACGCATATTCTCCTGTGGACGGCCGGGCAGCCGGAAAAGCTTACCGACTCAACGCGCACCCTTTTGACAACACCCGAGAATAGTCTGTTTTTCAGTGCGGCAAGTATCTGGGAAATTGTTATCAAGCTGGGACTTGGACGCGAAGATTTCAAGGTTGATCCGTATCGTTTGAGAAAGATGCTCGTGGTGCATGGATACACGGAGCTCCCCGTAACCGCTGAACATGTTTTGAGGGTTGATTCGTTGCCGCCGCTTCATAAAGACCCTTTCGACCGCCTGCTCCTTGCTCAAGCCCGTACAGAAGGGATGCTGTTCCTCACCGGCGATGCTTCCGTTGCCCAATATCAAGAATCGGTGTTGGCTGTATGAAAAATAGGGGGACGGGTTGGTAAGAGACGGTCAAAGAGATGCGGGAAGGTGACGAGCTTTGAAACGTATCTGTGATGTCCTGTTGAGTCTTTTTCTGTTATGTTTTTTATCCATTCCCATGATTCTTATTGCCTTGTTTGTTAAACTAACTTCCAAAGGCCCGGCACTATACCGATCAGACCGGGTGGGTATCAACAACACCATATTCAGAATGCCTAAGTTTCGCACGATGAGACTGGATGCTCCTGAGGTTGCAACTCATCTGATGAGTGATCCCGATCTCTACCTGACATCCGTCGGATCATGCCTCCGAAAATTCAGCCTTGACGAACTGCCGCAACTATGGAGTATCTTAAAAGGTGACATGAGTTTTATTGGGCCAAGGCCAGCCTTGTATAACCAGGATGATCTTATTGACCTTAGGTCGAAAAGGGGAATTCATAGACTTGTTCCCGGTGTTACGGGCTGGGCACAGGTAAACGGCAGGGATGACATTCCGATCCCGCTTAAAGTAGAATACGATGCGTATTACATGAAAAATAAAAGTATTATCCTGGATTTAAAAATAGTATGGATGACCGCTGTCAATGTTTTAAGAAGAAGAGGGATTAAACACTGACTTTTTACGAGGGTGTCAAACACTGATGCTCTCGTAAAAAGTCCCCTAACCGTCATACCGGCGGAAGCCGGTATCCAGAACTATCTAAAAACACTGGATTCCGTGTCAAGCACGGAATGACAAAAGAGTCAAATTGCGACTTTTTACGAGGGTGTCAAACACTAACCATTTGATAAAATTATGCATCGGCAACTGAAAAATCCAAAGCTGTACTTGATGATCGTAAGCGACGCGCTTCTCTTTGCGATTGCTCTTACTGCCGCCTATTTATTCCGCTTCGAATTCAGCCTGGCTCAGGTGGACATTAATCAAATTAAAACCATCCTGATCTGGCTCATACCGCTGAAGCTCTCTGTTTTTTTCTGTTTCGGTCTTTATCGGGGGATGTGGCGCTATACAAGCATTCGTGATTTCTGGCGGCTGGCCCAGGCTTGCTTAATATCCATGCTTTTGATCATGGCGGCGATCCTCTATTTGTACCGTTTTCAGGGTTTTTCACGGGCTGTATTCTTAATGGATGGAATCCTGACATTTCTTCTTGCCGGTGGATTGCGTTTCATGATCCGCGCTTATTTTACTTACTTTCAGCCAAGCACTAACTCCGATCGCATGGAGGCGTCTCAGAAAAGACACAAAAAACGTATCTTGATTGTCGGTGCGGGCGATGCCGGTGAAAAGATGCTTCGAGAGATATTTGAAAATAGAGAACTTGTCTATGATATTGCAGGCTTTATTGATGATAATCCGCAAAAGCAGGGTCGCTCGATTCATGGTGTCCCGGTGCTGGGCGTTATTGAAGAGCTGCCGGCTCTGGTGGAGAAAAAAAGGATTGATGAAATTCTCATCGCCATTCCGTCAGCCACAGGTGAACAGATGCGGCACATCGTAGAACTCTGCAAAGGATGTGATATTACCTACAAAACCCTGCCTGGTATTGGGGAAATTATCGACGGCCGTGTAAGCATCAAGGCTTTGCGGGACGTGAGCTTCGAGGATTTACTGGGGCGAAAGCCTGTGAATCTTGATATTACGGGTATCAGAGAGTATCTTGACGGACGGACAGTTCTCATTACGGGTTGCGGCGGTTCCATCGGGTCGGAGCTATGCAGGCAGGTGGTTAAATTCCAGCCCCGGTCTCTCATTCTGGTGGACGCGAACGAGGCGAACCTTTTTCACATTCAGATGGAACTTCAGCAGGAACTCTATTATCAAAAATGTACGGGTATTCTCGGGCGCGTTCAGGACATGAACTTCATGAAATCGGTTTTTCAGAGATTTCACCCCCATGTGGTATTTCACGCGGCGGCCTATAAGCATGTGCCGATACTGGAAATGAACCCCTGGGAGGCGGTTACGAACAATATCATGGGAAGCCGGGTGGTCATGGAACTGGCTGCTGAACATAATGTGGAGCGGTTTGTGCTGGTTTCGACAGATAAGGCCGTGCGGCCCACCAATGTTATGGGCGCAAGCAAACGTGTGACGGAACTCCTCCTGCAGTCTTTTCAAGAGAATGGAACAAAATTTGTTGCCGTGCGGTTTGGCAACGTCATTGGTTCTTCGGGCTCTGTAATACCCCTGTTCCGACGGCAGATAGAGCGGGGAGGGCCTGTCACCGTGACGCATCCCGATGTCAACCGCTTTTTTATGACCATACCCGAAGCCGCTCAGATGATCATCCAGGCAGGCGCCATGGGAGAGGGTGGCGAAATTTTCATTCTGAAGATGGGAACGCCTGTAAAAATTGCTGATATGGCGAGAGACCTGATCCGGCTTTCCGGCAAAGATCCGGACAAAGACATCAAGATCGTCTTTACCGGCCTGCGGGAAGGGGAAAAACTCTATGAAGAACTCATTACTGTTGGAGAAGGTATCGTACCCACAGGACACGAAAAAATCATGGTGCTTCGGCCCGACGGTTTAAATAATCCTGTGGAACTACGGGAATGGCTGAATTCTGAATTACAGCAACTGTATAATGCGGCAAATTGTCATGATTCTCAGGCCATAAAAAGGAAACTTCAGGAGATTGTTCCCGAATATACGCCTCAAGAGGTAAACAGCGTCCTTGAATAATGGGGGTCAGGTCTTGCATTTTAGCGTTTTAGCGGTTTCGCCTCGTCAATCAACATTATGGGAATATCGTCTTTAATTTCGTATAAAAGTTTACAATTGTCGCAGATCAATCCGTCTTGCGTTTCATTAAGGTATATATCCCCCTTGCATTTTGGGCAAGCCAGAATATCCAGTAGTTCCTTGCTTATCGCCATGTTTATCCCTCCTTCTTTCCCGCCTGAGCAGTTTCAGTATTTTTCCCCAGTTTTTCCTTAACCCCTTCAAAGACCTCTTCCACGGTAATTCCCTCCATACATTCTTTTGTAGGACACTGCTTCAGGAAGCAGGGGCTGCACGGCAGCGTTTTGCTGATGACCGTGTGACCGCGCCCGTAAGGCCCTGTCCGCCGGGGATCCGTGGGCCCGAAAAGGGCTACGACGGGTGTGCCGACGGCGGCGGCAATATGCATCGGGCCGGAGTCGGTGGTCACGACCACGGCGGCTTGCCGGTAAAGACATGCCAGATCCTTTAAGGTCGTCTGTCCGGCCAGATCAACGACAATTGTTGTTTTAACTTCCTTGATAATCGATCCGGCACAGGATTTTTCATGGGCGCTGCCCGTTATGACAACAGGAATATTCAGTTCCCTGGCGATCCTGTCTGCCAGCATGGCGAATCTGTCTTCCCGCCAGAGCTTGGTATCCCATAAAGCCACAGGATTTATGGCCACAAAGGGCTTGTCGATGTCAAGATGACTTTTACTCAGCAGTGCGGATACTTTCTGGATGTTTCGATCGTCTGAGGGAACGAGAAACTCCGGAGTGTTCTCTCCATCCACCTTACCGCTTTTGGTCCCCAGGTAGGCCGGAAAATCCAGATACCGATCCACGGCATGTTTGCCCATATCTTCCGGGATCTTTTCGTTGTAAAATAACCCGCTCCCTTCCTGCATGCTATCGAAACCCAGTTTCCTGGCGCCGCCGCTAAGCCGGACGAGAACGGCGCTTTTGAGAAGCCCGTGAAAGTCAATCACCAGATCATAGGGACGATCTCGCAGGGCATTTACAAAGAACCTTATTTCCCTGATGTTTTTACTGAAATTACCTCTTTTTAAATCCCGCTGCCAGTGCTTTCTTCGGGAGACCAGGACGCGATCCAGATAGGGATGCCCCTCGATAAGATCAGCGGCCGCCTCTTCGACAACCCAAGTGATGTGGGCCTGCGGGTAAAGCTTTCTGAGCGCGGCGAGAGCCGGGAGGGTGTGGATGACATCGCCGATGGCGCTTAGTTTGACAATGAGAATGTTCACGATATTTCCCTGTTGCTCAGCAACCATGTGACCGCATCAAGGATATCCTGGGCAATATAATCCGGGTGAATTGATCCCATGTCGGCGACCTTTCCGTAGCCCGTCTGGACCAGGATTCCCTTCGCCCCCGCCCTTTGTCCCACCTCCACGTCCTTGGGCATATCTCCGATCATGTACGACTTGCCGAGATCTATATCCAAATCTTCCGCCGCCTTCAAAAGGAGCCCCGGTTCCGGCTTTCGGCAGGAGCAGACTTGACGGTATTGTCCCATACCTTCCGTCGGGTGATGCGGGCAATAATAAAAGCTGTCAATCACGGCCCCTTCTTTCAGGAAAAGACTGCGCATTTCTTCGTGAACTCTGCCGACGAAAGCTTCGTCAAAAAATCCCCGCCCAATGCCTGACTGGTTGGTGATCACCACAGTTTTCATCCCGCTTTGATTGACCAATCTCACCGCCTCAAAAGCCTCGGGCAGGATCTGGAGTTTATCCAGGTTGTCCAGGTATCCTACCTCTTCGTTAATCGTTCCGTCTCTGTCCAGAAAAACCGCCGCATGTTTTTTCATTTCAACAGCCTTCTGACGACATCAGACACGTCATCAACGCTGATCATGTCCATGCAGCGGAAATCTGTGGGACATGTCTCTTTCAGGCATGGACTGCATTCGATATCCTTGTGTATGATGACACTTTTATCCCCCACAGGGGAAGTCGTAACGGGGTTTGTTGACCCGAAAATAGCCACCGTGGGGATGTTCAATGCCCCGGCGACGTGCATCAGGCCGGAGTCGTTGGAAATAAAAAGGCTGCATCGCGCCATGACGGCGATGGCTTCCTTCAGATTCGTCTTTCCAGCAAGGCTGATCAGGGGATGACGGGCGTTTTGTTGAACCTGATCCGCGCTTTCTCCGTCCTGATTGCTTCCGAATATAATCACCCGGGCATGGTAATCGTCAATCACCCTGTCGGCGACGGCGGCAAACCTTTCGGGAAACCATCGTTTGGCGGGTCCGTAAGTCGCTCCGGGCGCCATACCGACGAGGATGCCTTCCCTGCCTATTCCATGAGCGTCACATATCTCTTCCGCCAGCGCATCGTAGTCTTTCCCCGGTCGGAGGCGGACATCGGTTCCTGCCGATTGACAGCCGAGTGATTTGACCATTTCCAGATAATATTCCGTCTGATGGACTTTCCGTATGGCTTCTGTCCTTCTGACGGAGTGGGTCAGCAGGAGCCCCCTCCCGTCGGAATTGTATCCTGCCCTGACAGGAATTCCCGCCAGACATGAGATGATGGCGGCCTCGATGGCGTTTTGCAGAAGGATGGCCGTATCGAATTTCATGGCCCTCAGGTTCTGTGACAATCCGAATTTCCCCGCCACGCCCGAATGGATTCCGGGGCTTTGAAACAGGATGACCTCGTCGACATCTTTGCTGAGATTGAAGACTTCCGCAACCCATGGTTTGGCAAGTATGGAAATCCGCGCATCGGGAAATGTTTTTCTGACGGCTGAAACGGCGGGCAGTGTCATTACGGCGTCGCCGATCCAGTTCGTGCCGCGGATGAGAATCCGTTTTGCCCCGTTAAAAGGACGGTTTGTTGAAATTCTGACCTTCATGCTTTCTTTAATTCTTCCAGCAGCATTTTTTCAAATGCGTCCCGGGACGGAAGCATTTCCATTTCCACCCTCAAAACGAAAATATCTTTCAGGAAGTCGGGGAAATCGGTCAATCGGATACCGTCCTTTTCCGTGGTCATGATGATTTCCGCACCCGTTGCGGACGCTTTCTTTTGTATGTCGGAGATATTTGTTGATGTGTATCGGCAGTGGTCGGGGAAGGGCAGGAAACTGACTACGACCCCGCCGATGGACTCTATCGTTTCCGCCAGGGTTTCCGGCGAACCGATTCCCGCAAAGGCGCAGATATTTTTCCCCTTTATGTATTCTATGGGGAGGGACTCTCCTGCGTTTCCCCGTACGACGGCTTTCGGCTTCAGGTATCCTGACAGGACGGGGAGGAACTTGTCGATACCCTGTTCCTGGAATTTTGGATAACGGCCGTCGGGGGAGCTGTCTTTCCATATGATGAAATCGGCCCGTTTCAGAGCTTCCGGTGGTTCCCTGAGGGGTCCCCCGGGGAGGAGGAATCCGTTTCCGAAGGGTTTTTCCCGATTCAGGAGGACAATGTCCATATCTCTGAAAATGCGCCTGTGTTGAAAGGCATCGTCAAGGATCAGGATGTCGGCGCCCAGGTTTTCTATGGCGACCCTGCCCGTGAGGGTTCTTTTTGGCCCGGTGAGTACGGGTATTCCCTCCGTCGATTTCGTGATGAGAACCGGCTCGTCCCCTGCTTCAACGTGCCCCATCAAGGTATGAGCGCCGTCTGAAACGATGTTTACGGGGGATTTCGTTTTTCCGCCATATCCCCTGCTCAAAACGGCGGGCCTGTACCCTTTTCCCTTGAGGAAATTTGCAAGCATGATGACCGTCGGTGTCTTCCCCGTTCCGCCGACAGTGATATTCCCTATGCTGATGACCTTGCAGGGAAGCCTCTCCTGTTTAATGATTCCCAGGTCATACAGCCGGTTTCTCAGGCCTACAGCTAAACGGTATAGAAACGACAGAAAACTTAACATCGGTATCACGGGATTCAGCACAGAATGCGTGCCATCGGTATACCAGATTCGCCTGAGCCAGTTATTCAATTTCTTCATCACGTATTAACAGCATTGGAGTTCGAAGGATGATTCCTGTTTTCATCCTTGAACTGCATGTTATGGAATTTAAAGTATTCCCCTCTTTTTTCAAGAAGGGATTCGTGGGCGCCTTCCTCAACAATTTCACCTTTAGAAAGCACGATGATCCGGTCGGCGTTCCGGATCGTTGAAAGCCGGTGGGCGATGATCAGGGTGGTTCGTCCCTTCATAAGGGTTTCGAGGGCATCCTGGACTTCAATTTCCGCTTCCGTATCGAGAGAAGACGTCGCCTCGTCGAGGATGAGAATGGGGGCATCCTTGAGCAGCGCCCGTGCGATGGAAATCCGCTGTCTCTCCCCGCCGGAAAGTTTGGCTCCCTGTTCTCCGATGACCGTGTCGTATCCCTTCGGCAGATTCATAATAAAGTCGCTGGCATTGGCAGCACGCGCCGCCTGAATGATATCATCGTCGGTCTTTTCGATGTCGCCGTAGGCGATATTGTTTTTCACCGTGTCGTTAAAAAGAATGGTCTGCTGGGTCACGATGCCGATCTGACCCCGGAGGGATTCGATGGTAACATCGCGGATGTCATGGCCGTCTATCAGGATCCGTCCCTCCGTGACATCGTAAAAACGCGGGATCAGGTTGACAAGGGTCGTTTTTCCTCCGCCGCTCATGCCGACAAAGGCGACGACTTCGCCGGCTTTTATGGAAAGATGGATGTTTTTCAGAACCGGTGTTTCTTCGTAACGGAAGGAAACATGCTGAATGTCAATCCCTTTGGAAATCTTCGGAAGCGCCGCGGCATCGGCATGATTCCTGATATCGGGAACCAGGTCGATGATGCTGAACACCCGTTGCGCACCGGCGATTCCCTGCTGTATCGTGTTATTGACGTTGGTCAGCCTCTTGACCGGTTCGTAGAGCATGATCAAAGCGGTCAGGAAAGAAAAAAACGTCCCCGGCGTCGAGACGCCTTGGATGACCTGGTAGCCTCCATAAAAGACGATCGTGGCGATCCCGATACCGCCCAGAAATTCCATGAACGGGCTCGATACGGCGTTGATGGATACGGATTTCATGGCCAGCTTGAAGAGGTGCTCGTTTTCATTGGCAAACCGTTTGTTTTCGTAGTCTTCCATGCTGAATGCCTTCACAATCCTCGTTCCGGATATGGTTTCCTGGAGGAGGGTGGTCAGACTGCCTATCGTCACCTGGGTGCTTGTGGCAATCGTTCTCATTTTTTCACCGAACTTGGCGATGGGGTAGATCGCGAGAGGAAAGACGAACACGGCGATGATCGCCAGTTGCCAGTCCCGATAGAAGATGACAAACACGAGGCAGATAAGGGTGAAGGAGTCTTTCAGGAGGCTGGTGACAGCTTCGGAAACGGCCCCCTGGACGTAACTGACGTCGTTGGTGATCCGCGACATGAGGATACCGGTAGGATTTTTCGTGAAAAATGAGAGGGATTGCATCTGCATCTGCTTGTAGAGGTTATTGCGAAGGTCTGCGACGACACGCTGTCCGATAAAACTCATCAGAATCGTCTGTGTGTAAGTGCACACCCCTTTTGTCAGGTATATGGCAATGACAGCGACGGGGATCCATATCAGCATGTCGGCGTTCTTCTTGAGGAAGATTTCATCGAGAGTCGGCTTTACCAGAAAGGCCAGGGCGGATGTCGTGGCGCCTACGATAAGCATGCAGACCATCGCCATGATGAACTTCGGAGTGTGGGGCCTTGCAAGTTTTAAAATACGCCTGAAAATATCCACCTGAACAACACCTGTGATTAAGTGTAAAACAACGTTGTCATCGCGTTATTATAACATATCGTATGCCAGACGGGCAGTTCTTTCGGCGGCGCCCGGGCTTCCCAGCGTCTCCTTGATTTTGGACAGCTCGCTTCTGATATGGTCCATCCGGGCCCTGTTCGTAAGAAGGCCGATGACTTCAGCAGCGATCTTTTCCGGGTTTGCGTCGCCCTGAATCAACTCCGGGACAACGGTTTTCCCGGCGATGATGTTGACCAGGCCGATGTGATCTACATGGATGAACATCTTGCCGACGTAATAGGAAAGTGCGGATACCTTGTAAATAATCACCATCGGCGTTTCCATCAGAGCCGTTTCAAGGGTGGCCGTGCCCGAAGCGACCATGACAACGTCGGCGCAGCCGATGACATCATAGATCTCACTGCTGATGATCTTGACAGTCACAGGATATTGCTCTGTAATGTGTGATATGAACTTTATATCAAGCGTATCGGCGAGGGGAAGGACAAACTGCACATCCGGCAGCTTTTTCGTGATGATTTCCGCCGCTTTCAGCATGTCAGGCAGGAGACTGACCACCTCGGACTGCCTGCTTCCCGGGAGAATTCCCACGGTTGTTGCCCCTTCCCGGAGACCGAATCTGTTGAGCGCCTCCCGCCGGGTGTATTTTGTCCTTACCACATCAAGAAGTGGATGGCCGACAAACGTCGCGTCGACACCGGCTTCATGGTAGATCCGGGCCTCAAAGGGGAGAATCACGGCCATTTTATCGATGATTTTCTTAATGGTTCCGACCCGTCCTTTTCGCCATGCCCAGACCTGGGGACTGATGTAATAAAAGATTTTCACGCCCCTTTTTTTAGCCGTCCTGGCGAGGGAGAGGTTGAAATCCGGATAATCGATAAGGATGAGCAGATCGGGCCTGGCCGCCTTGATTGAAGCCTTCAGGGCGCCCATGACCCTTCTGATGGCGCCCAGTTTGGAAAAAACCTCCGTTAATCCGACCACAGCCATATCGGCTGAATCGGCGACGAGATCAACCCCTGCTTCCTTAAGATTCATCCCTCCGACGCCATAAAATTGAAGGGTCTGATCGATTCGGTGCATAGCCTTAACCAGGTTCCCTCCGTGGAGATCCCCCGAGGCTTCTCCGGCCACAATCATGATGCGTTTTGAATGTCCGGAGGTGATGTTTTTCCTGTCTTCATTGGTGCACATTTCAGAACGCATGGTTGATGATATCACTGATGTATTCGATTTCTTCCTTTTCCAGTTCCGGGAACATGGGAAGAGACAGGACTTCTTTTGCACACATTTCACAGTTCGTCAGTACGTCGCCGTCTCCGTAGAGGGAAACGAATACCTCCTGCTTATGGAGAGGCACGGGATAATAAACGGCGGAGGAGATGTTGTTTTTTTTGAGCACGTCAATCATCCGGTCTCTGTGTTTTGAGCGAAGGGTATACTGGTGATAAACATGGGTACATCCGGGAATTTCTGCAGGAAGGATCGTGTCGTCCCTTCTGATAAACATCCCGTAGATGGTTGCATTCTCCCGGCGCTTTTGATTGAATGCGTCGATTCGCTTCATTTTGACACGAACGATGGCGGCCTGGATTTCATCAAGACGGCTGTTATATCCTAAAGATTTATGATGGTATTTTATGGCGCTGCCGTGATTCCGAAGAAGCTTCAGGTTTGCCGCCAGCGCTTCATCACGGGTAATGATCATGCCCCCGTCACCGTATCCGGCGAGGTTTTTGCTCGGGAAGAAGCTGAAACAACCGCAATCTCCCATGGCGCCGACCTTCCTGCCGTGGTACGTTGCGCCGAAAGCCTGGGCGCAATCTTCTATAACCCTGAGATGGTATTTCCGGGCAAGGTTTATGATCGGATCCATGTCCGCCGGGTGACCAAAGAGATGGACGGGGATAATGGCCTTTGTTTTTTCCGTAATCCTTTCTTCAATCTTTCCCGGATCAATATTGAACGTGTCCGGTAAAATATCCACGAAGACAGGCTTTGCCTGCAGCAAGGAGATGACATCCGCCGTGGCAATGAAGGTGAAAGGCGTGGTGATGATTTCGTCGCCGGGACCTACACCGCAGGCCCGCAGCGCGAGGAGAAGGGCGTCTGTTCCGCTGGCTACGCCGGTGGCGTGTGAAACATTATGATATGCGGCAATTTCATTTTCCAGTTCCGTAACGTTTGGCCCCAGAATAAACTGAGCGCTATCCAATACGTTCTGTACGGCGGCGTCTATGTCCGGCTTGAGGATTTTATACTGCCGCTGCAGATCGACCATGGGAATCATAAAGGGATCTCCTGCGCTTTTATCTTTTCGGTTATGAGAAGGGCTAATTCCAGGACATCCCGGCCATCCCTGCCGGAAACGGCAGGAGGGGTCCTCTTTGTAACAGACTCGAGAAATGAGCGGATTTCCTCCTCCAGTGGATCATGATCCCCGACTTCTATCGGATTTTTCACAATTTCAATTTGCCCTCCCGTACCACTCCTTTTGCTTAAAGAGACCAAATCCCGTTTTGCATAATCGACGGCGTGATATCCTTCCGTTCCGAAGAACCGGATCTTCTGCATCGTTTTGCCCGTTATGCGGCTGGCGGTGACATTCGCCACACAGCCGGACTGGAATGTCAACCGGGCGTTGGCAATGTCTGCCTTGTCCGACAGGACTGACACACCAACCGCTTCCACGCTTTTTACAGCGGATTTCACAAAGTGCAAAATGAGGTCAAGGTCATGGATCATTAAATCGAGGATGACATCCACATCCGTACCCCGCTCGAAAAAGGGATGAAGACGGTGAGCCTCGATGAAAAGCGGTTTCTCCATGACGGTTTCCAGAGCGACAACGGCCGGATTGAACCGCTCCACAAACCCGATCTGAAGAATCAATCCTTTTGACTCTGCAATCCCGACGAGGTCATCGGCCTCTTTGAGGGTCGTTGCGATCGGCTTCTCCAGCAGGACGTCAACGCCCGCTTCGAGGAAGTCTTTCGCAATCCTGTGGTGAGACAGGGTAGGGACGGCAATGCTGACGGCATCGACTGCCCCGATGAGATCACGGTGATCGGGAAAGGTCTTGCATCCGTAAGTTTCGGCCGCTTTGCGCGCACGTTCCTCTGTGATGTCCACCACCCCGACGATGTTGCTGTTCGGTAATTTCCGGTATTTCTGCAGGTGGTAATTACCGAGATGCCCGACGCCCACCACACCGACATTAATCATTATCTGCAGATTCCCCTCTCCGAATGTTCAATAAACTCAATGAACTGTCTGACTTCGGGAAAATCATTCAACGCTTGTTTTACTTTTTCAACAGCAACGGAAAGAAGGAGAGATGAACGGAATATGATTTTGTAAGCTTCCTTCAGGGCACTGATGGTTTCTTCCTTAAAGCCTCTGCGTTTCAGGCCGATCATGTTGAGACCGTAAAGTTTGGCAAAATTTCCGGAGGCCATGACAAAAGGAGGGATATCCTTGGATACCGCCGAGGCGCCGCCAATAATACAGTGAGCGCCGATTCTGGTGAACTGATGAATGCCCGTAAGGCCGCCGATAATAGCGAAATCCTCCACGTGAACGTGACCGGCAAGGTTGGCCGCATTGGCCATGACAATGTGATTTCCCAGCTTACAATTGTGAGCCACATGGCTGTACGCCATCAGGAGGTTATGATCTCCGATGACGGTGACTCCGATATCGGAAGAGGTCGCCTGATGAATGGTGACGTACTCCCTTATCGTGTTATGATGACCGATAATGACGCGCGTCTCCTCACCCTTGTATTTGAGATCCTGGGGAACTTCGCCGATGGAACAGAACTGAAAAATACGGCATTCCTCCCCGATATCCGTGTGGGCTCTTATGATAACATGAGGCTCGATGATCGTGTTTCTGCCGATATGCACATCGGCGTCTATGATGGAATAGGGGCCGATTTTTACTCCCTCTTCCAGGTGAGCTTCCCGGGATACAATTGCCGTCGGGTGAATGTTCATGGTAAATCCTTAATCGTTTAGAGTTTCTCTTTCCAGTTCTTCAATTCGCTTCAAAAGCAGGGCCATATCTTTTCGCAGTTCCGGCAGTTGGGAAACACAGGCCTGGACGCGAAGCCACCTCTGATGAGGCATGTGGGGCGATCCCGATACAACCTGGTTCGGAGATAGATCTTCGTGCACGCCTGACTGGGCGCCTACCATGACATGGTCTCCGATGTTGATGTGGCCGACCAGACCAGCCTGTCCCCCGAGAATAACGCCCTTGCCCAGTTTCGTGCTTCCCGAGATGCCGACCTGGGCCACAATTACCGAATCTTCACCGACTACTACGTTATGGGCAATCTGCACCAGGTTGTCGATTTTTGCACCCCTCTGTATCCAGGTTTTATCAATGGTGCCCCGGTCGATGGTGGTGTTGGCGCCTATTTCGACGTCATCGTCTATCTGAACAATGCCCACCTGGGGGATCTTTACATTTTCCCTGCCCGGCCCGGCAAAACCAAATCCGTCACTTCCGACAACAACGCCGGCGTGAAGGATGACCCTCTTCCCGATACGGCATTTCCTGTAGACGGAAACGTTGGGATAGAGAATGGAATCTTCATCGATGACAACGTGACGACCGATGTAGACCCCCGAATAAAGGGTGACTCTCCGTTCGATTCTGGCGCCCCGACCGACATAGACACCCGGATAAACGGTGGCCTCTTCAGAGATGGACGTCCCCTCTTCAATAAAGGCATTGCCGGAAATTCCAGGGAGATCGTGTTCTTCGGGATAGTAAAGACCCAGCATCCTGCCAAAGGCGACATAGGGATCTCTGACAATGACAAGGTTTTTATCCGTTTTTTCCGTTTCCGGAGGAACGAGGATAGCTGAGGCACGGGTTGTCTTTATCTTTTTCAGATATTTTGCATTTGAGATAAAGGTCAGATCTCCTTCGCCGGCTTCATCGATTCCCCTGATATGTTCAATGATGACATGACCGTCTCCGGAAACACGACCGTTCAGAAATGCCGCGATCTCATGTAGTGTTTTCTTCAACGGTGATGCTCCTCATTCTCATTTATAACGTTTGATTTATGGATGTCGGGACTATTATTTTTGTTTATACGTTTTATTCAATTCTTCGGTTACCCGCGCCGTCAGATCATTTCCCTTCGCGTAGTAAAGGACAGTCCCGACTTCAATGATCAGTGTGTATTTGTCCCGTTCTCCGATGGCGTGGACCATTTTCAGGATTTCCGGAATCAGCTTTTTTGAAATCTCCTGTTCTCTTGCCTGAAGCTCTTCGTTGGAATCCTTGAGCAGTAACTGGTAATCCCTGAATATTTTCTGATAGGCCGTCTCTTTGTCCTTCATGGCAGCTTCAGTTAAAATCGCTCTTTGTTTTTCAAGCGCATCTTTGAGTTTTTTTAACTCTGCCTCTTTTTCCTGGATTTTAGTGCGATCCTTTTCATAGAGTTTTTTGAAATCATCGGATGCTTTTTTCCCTGCATCCGATTTCATCATGACCTCCCGAACGTCAACGAATCCCGTCTTCTCCGCGGCGACAACCTGTGAACCGGACAGAAGAATTGCCAGAATCACAAAAAGACCGGAAATAAGCAGGCCATATTTTTTCATAACGCGTATCCCCCTTGTTAATTTAGTTTAAACCTCTTGCTACATGAACATGCCGATCGTGAACTCCCACCGGCTCTCAGGTTCGTTTTGCTTACGATCGAGAACATAGCCCCATTCGAGCCTAAGGGGCCCGATGGGTGAGTACCATCGAATACCGAACCCTGCCGTTTGTCGCATATCGTCGAAATGATAGCCGCTTTCCCATGCATTGCCGGTATCATAAAACAAAACCCCCTTCATGCCTGCATTTTTGATCAGCGTGAAGACAAAGTCCGCGTTGAAATTCATCATCGTTAATCCGCCGATGACGTCACCCGTTGCAGGATCGACTGGCCCTACGTTTTTAAGACCTCTCAGGGAGCTGATCCCTCCGAGGTAGAAGCGCTCATAGACGGGCATCTTTTTTCCTCCACGTTCTTCAAGATAGCCTGCGCGTCCGCGAATGCCGAAAACCGTATCAAGGGGAAGGGGGAAAAACCAGGTTGAACTGACGCCGTATCTTGTATAGTTTGCATCTCCCTGCAGGATTCCACCCGCATAATCGATGGAGGCGCTGTTTTTTGAACCTTTCGTTGGAAAGACATAATCATCCGTCGTATCCCTGAGCAAAGAAGGGCTTAAAGTGCTCTGCGTCAGTGTACCTTTCTGATCCAACACGTATTTCGATGCATTGGACTGGATATTAGTGATATTATTCGTATTCATCCTGTATCCGATGTAGCCTGTTACCAATTCCCATACGGGATATCCGTATGTCATCCCGAAACCCTGCGAATCCAGATCATAGGTGTCGTATGCTTTCTTGAAGTTATATATGTCGAATTTGCTCCATAAAGGGATGTCAAAAAGCCACGGTTCGACAAAAGAAAGCTCATACATGGTTGTTTTTGACCCTAAAGAGGCTTTTAACGCGAGAGTCTGTCCCCGCCCGAAGAGGTTTTGCTGGGAAATGGATGCCGTAAGCATTGCATTTTCCTGAGCGCTGTATCCCGCCCCGATGCTGAAAACGCCCGTCGGTTTCTCCTTTACCTGGATATTGACGTCCGTCAGGGTTTCATCAGCTCCCTTTTCCGTCTGAAAGTTGATCTCTTCGAAGTATCGGAGGCGGTTGAGTTCCATGTAGCTTTTTTTCAGGTTGCTGCTGTTATACAGATCTCCTTCAACAATGGCAAGATGTCGCCTGATGACCTTATCCCGTGTCTTGGTGTTTCCCGTAATGGATATCCTGCTGAAATAGACTTGATGACCCTTCTTGAGCTGATAGACGACATTCACCGTCTGATCTTTTTCCTGAGGGGCGGTAAACGGTGCAACATCTGCGTAGGCGTAACCTTCATCATTGCAGGCCTGGGTCAGTTGCTCAATATCCTTTATGATGGCTCCTCTGTCATAGAATTCCTTTTTGTTGATCTTCAACCTTTCCATAAGGGACGAGCGGGGTACGGTCAGCGTGTCGCCGGTAATCGCCACTTTCCCCACCCTGAACTGCTTGCCTTCCACGACCGGTATGGTCACGTAGATCCACTTCCTGTCGTAGGTAATTTCCGGCTCGCCCATCTTGGCGTTAATGTAGCCGTTATTGAGATAGAAGGCGTTTATTTTAATGACATCCTGTGCAAGCTGTTCTTTTTTCAGGAGACCGGAGTCTGTCAGGAAGTGGAAAATGGTCCATTCCGTAACGTTGCTCATCATGTTTTTCAGTTCTTTATTGGTGAATGCGTTATTCCCTTTGAAAGAGATCGTTTTGATATAGAGCCTGTCGTTTTCGGTGATGTTGTAAATGACCCGTACGTCCTTATCTCCCTCTTTAAGGATTTCGTATTTGATTTCGGCGTTATAGTATCCCTTGTTGTCGTAAAGCGCCTTGATTTTCTCCACGCTGGAGGCGATTTTTTCAGGATTAAGGCTCTGACGGACTTTGAAGCCCAATGCACCTTCAATATCTCCCCTGTCGATCGTTTTATATCCCTTGATGACAATTTCCGAGATGAGGGCTTTTTCTTTCAATGTGAAGGTAATGACCTTACCCTCAGGGGTAACGGTGGCGTCTACAGCCACGTCATCAAAATAACCCATTTTATAGACGGCCTTGACATCGGCGGCGATATCTCCTTCGGAAAAGATGCTTCCCTTCGTGCTTTTCAGAACCTGACTTATGGCAATGCTCTCTATCTTGCGGTTACCCTTAAAGTCAATGCGGACGATCTTCTGCTCCAGGGAAAGCTTTATGAGCAGATCTTTTTTTATCTGTGATGAGATGAGGCCGAGACTTTCAGCGCCTTTACCATAGGAGAATATGCCGGGTAGCGTTTTTCCTGCCCTGGTATCGACAACCTTGACGTCCACACTGATCTGTTCTCCGATCTCGGACAGACTGCCCATGATCACATAGTCGGCCCCCGTATCTTTTCCTATGCTTATCGCAAGTTTTTCATCGACCCGTCTGCCTTCTATCTTATTCGAAAATAGACTGCGGTCTAAAAGCTGAATGTGTTTTGATTTTGTCAATTCAGAAGAAAGCTCCCTGTAGATGGATTCCTGGAGGGTAACGGCGCTGGTTTTACTGTAGGTATCGAATGGGAGGAGGAGAATTTTCTTGACGTCCTGGGCAGGGACGTTCTGAGGGAATATCCAAAGAAGGAGGATAAAGATCAAAGCGATGTCACGCAGGTCGAGTTTTCTAATCACGGCTGTAAATCTTCCCATCTTTCAGGCCGATGCTTTGAGACATTCGGTCGGCAAGTGATTTGTTGTGAGTTACGACAATAAGGGTAATTTTTTTTGTTTGATTAAACCTTACCAGAAGATCTTCTATCTTTTTACCGGTTTCCGTATCAAGATTTCCCGTGGGCTCATCGGCCAGAATGATTTCTGGTTCATTGATGAGCGCTCTCGCTACGGCCACCCGCTGTTGCTCACCTCCGGAAAGTTCTCCCGGTTTATGGGTCAGTCTGTTGCTGAGGCCCACTTCATTCAGGATAAGCTCCGCTCTTTCCTTTGCTTCCCGGTGAGGCAGACCTTGAATCATGGCCGGCATCATCGTGTTCTCAAGGCAGCTGAATTCCGGCAGCAGGTTATGAAATTGAAAGACAAAGCCGATTTTTCTGTTTCTGAAATACGCCAGTTTTTTTTCATTCCATTCAAATACGTTTACATCGTCAAACAGTACGGTTCCCGAAGTGGGATGATCGAGGGTGCCAAGGATATGGATCAGTGTACTTTTCCCGGATCCCGATACACCCAGGATTGCGAGAGACTGTCCCTGTGCAATGTTGAAATTTAATTCCTTTAAGACTTCAATCCTGTTGCCATCCTTAATAAATGTTTTACTTAAATTATGTAATTGTATCATTAAAATTCTAAATCCTGATATCGAAATACTAAACAAATTCAAAATGCAAATATCAAAAGTCTAATCATCATTCGTATCTCAGTGCTTCTGCCGGATCCAACCTGGAAGCCCTCCGGGAAGGATATATGGTTGACAGGAAGCAGATCAAAATGGTTCCAATCACAATAGTGACCACATCACTGTAATTGACCTGGGATGGCAACTGGCTCAGATAGTAAACATCTCCGGGGAGGATCTTGAATCCGAAGATATTCTCAATGAATACGGAAATTTTTTCAAGATTGAACGCCACCGAAAGTCCGCCGATGCAACCCAGGAGTGTGCCAATGGCGCCGATGGTGACTCCCTGAAAGATAAAAATCCTCATAATGCTCTTTGAGGTTGCTCCCATGGATTTCAGGACGGCTATATCCTTGCTTTTTTCCATGACGACCATAATCAGGGTTGTAATGATATTGAAAGCGGCGACCAGCACAATGAGAGACAGGATGATGAACATGACTCTTTTCTCGAGTCTCAGAGCGGAAAACAGGTTTTTGTTCATTTCCATCCAGTTTCTCGCCCAGTATGGGAATCCTAATTTTTTCTCAAGGGTTTTTGCAATGACATCGGCCTTGTAGATATCATTGACCTTGATCTCGATGCCGGTGACGTACTCACCCATGTTCAGAAATTCCTGACAGTCTTTCAAAGACATATAAGCAAGCGTTGAATCATATTCATAGAAACCTGAATCAAAGATGCCCACAACGACAAATTTCTTCATCCGGGGGATCATCCCCATCGGCGTGGCCATCCCCATGGGGGAGATGACGCTAACCGTTTCGAAGAGGAACAAGCCCATGTTTTTTGCCAGCTCTTTCCCTATCACAATACCGGGGAGTTGTAAATTCTCCCGATTGATTTTCAATGTGCTTCGATGTTTCTCTGAGAGATAATCAATATTTCCCTCCTGCATCTTTCCCAGAGTAATGACTTTGAAGGCGCTTTCCGTCGACATACCCCTCAGGACCACGCCACTGGTATGCCCCCCGTTTTTTAACATGGCCTGGCTATAAATGAAAGGTGTGGAGGCGACAACGCCACTGACGCCCGCAATGTCCTCCATGACCTTCTGGTAATCTCTCATTGCTCCGCTGTGCTGCATGAGAACGATGTGAGAGTTGATTCCAAGAATCTTGTTTCTGAGATCGTTTTCAAAACCGTTCATGACGGCGAGGACAATGATCAGTGCCGCAACGCCGAGGAAGATGCCGGCTATGGATATAAATGTGATGATGGAGACAAAAACCTGTTTTCGCTTGGCCTTGAGATATCTCAGACTGACAAATAGTTCATAAGACATTTTTTGTTATAATCTTCCTCTGTAAACCCATGGTCCAGATTGAATAGAAATCGAATCTGACTATATTTTTTTCCCCGATTAGTCAAGCATGATTTGAACGGTTGACTCAAACGGGCGGGGTTTCAGATAGCCTGCATGCGGGTCATGAAGATATGGCAGGGGGGAAATGTAAAAGGTGATGATTCCCCCCTTTTTTCACTACGGATGACCGCTGACATTTCCCAGTTTGATGGCGCAGAAGTCTCCACACATCGTGCAACCTTCCTCCTTTGCACTTTGACTTTTTTCCAGAAACTTCTCCGTTTTTTCCGGATCAATGGAAACATTTGTCTGACCCTGCCAGTCAAATGCCTTCCTGTATTTTGCCATCATGATGTCCTTATCAAAGGCGCCCGGAACATTTTTTGCGATATCAGCTATATGGGCCGCAATCCTGGATGCCATAATCCCCTCCCTCACGTCATCGAGCGTGGGGAGCCGGAGGTGTTCGGACGGTGTTACATAACAGAGAAAGTCTGCCCCTGCAGCCCCGGCGATAGCGCCGCCGATGGCCGATGTGATGTGGTCATAACCGGGGGCAATGTCGGTTGGCAGAGGGCCCAATACGTAAAACGGCGCACCGTTGCACAGGCTTTTCTGCAGCAGGATGTTGGCCACAATTTCACTGATAGGTACATGCCCGGGACCTTCAATCATGACCTGGACATCCTTATCGCGGGCTTTTTTAGTCAGTTCACCCAGGAGAATAAGTTCCTGGACCTGTCCCCTGTCTGTGGCGTCGGCAAGACACCCGGGACGCAGACCGTCACCAAGACTGAGAACCATATCATAACGTTTCGCGATGTCAACAAGCCGGTCGTACTTTTCATAAAGAGGATTTTCCCGGTCGTTATATGACATCCAGTTTCTGGTGATGGAGCCTCCCCTGCTTACAATGCCCATAAGACGACCCTGTTCCTCTATACAGGATACGCTCCTTCTCGTCACGCCGCAATGAACGGTAATGAAATCGACACCGTCTTCCCCGTTTTCTTCAATGGCCTGGAAAATATCTTCCTCAGTCATCTCGACGATGGCTTTCTGCTTTTGTATCATGTTTGCGGCTGCCTGGTAGATGGGAACGGTTCCGACAGGAATCGTTGATGCCTGAATGATCATTTTCCTGATGGCGCCGATATCGCCGCCTGTGGACAGATCCATGATGGTATCCGCCCCCGCAGATATTGAAACCCTGACTTTTTCGAGTTCCAGATCGAGATCTGTCCTGTCCCTGGAGGTACCGATGTTGGCGTTGACCTTTGTTTTAAGGCCCTTTCCGATAGCAAGAGGGACAATATTGGTATGCCTGATATTTCTGATCACAACCACGTGACCGTCTTCAATGCCCTTGCGGATGAACTCGGGAGATACCATTTCCCGCTCTGCGCATATCTTCATTTCTTCAGTGATCACACCTTTACGTGCTGCTTCTAATTGTGTCATTTCAAAACTCCCGAAAATGTGTCTTTATTAAATTACACAGGGGCATACCCTGCGACTCAAGAATATGCCCCCTCAAATGTATCAAAACTCTTTTCCCTCCGCTGGTATTACCCAGGTCAGGTTCAAAGGGTATCTTCTCAGCCCGGTAGGCACCCCTGCATTCTGTAGTTACGGTACACCTACTTCAATTATTTTATAAAATCAAGGGCAATTTTGCACGATGCTTCACTTATCAATTGCGAAGCCGGGGAAAGTTATGTATGAACAGCAATAAATACGTCAAGTGCTATAATTTCCGGACAGGGGGGATCCATAGAGCGCCCTGTGCGTCATAGTAAACGGATAATCCAACGGATATCATTAAAGGGTATCTTCATCACACAAAGTGGAAAGGAAACTGAAGATGGTAAATAAAGTTTTATTGATCGGCAGGCTTGGGAAAGATCCGGAGGTCCGATATACGCCGGATGGTATGATGGTGACCAATTTCAGTATGGCAACGGACGAATATCGGAAAGATAAAAGCGGTGAAAAAGTTCAACGAACGGAATGGCACAGAATTGTTACCTTTGGGAAACTGGCAGAGATATGCAGCAGTTATCTTTCCAAAGGGAAACTGGTCTTCGTTGAAGGGAGAATCCAAACACAGTCCTGGGAGGATAAAGAGGGCAATAAGCGCTATACGACAGAAATCATTGCCTCGGATATGCGAATGCTTGATTCGAAGGGAACGGGAAAAGCTCAGGGTACGAATACTGATGCTGCACCGCCATACTCCGGCGGGGAATCATCGCCGGACGACGACGTTCCTTTCTGACCGAAAGCGCTTCCCGTATGCCCCGCCCCTTGAATGGCGGCGGGGGAGGGCTTCAACTTTATTACAGGCGCCGCCTGTAATTTATTTCGGTTCGATTTTCTTGTTGTCGGGCGTTACGTCTATTTCATCCGGTTCGCGGGTCGCCTTCTTGAAGTTTTTAATACCTTTTCCGATAGCCCCTCCGATTTCCGGTAGCTTGCCGGCGCCGAAAATGATCAAAATGATCACCAGGATGATAATCAATTCAGGCATGCCTATTCCAAACATGTTTTCATAACCTCTTCACGGGTGTTGTATCTATATACGTAGTGGAGCCACACTAAAGCATGGCAGCTTCTTTGTCAAACATATCTTTTTATGGGTGCAATTACGGGAGTTTCAAACGGACAACCTGGCCGTGCTTACCAAGATTCCCCAGAGGTTTTCCTTGAAAAGTAACATTGATCCCCCCCGCATTGCCGATATCGACGACAAAGTTCAATGCGGAACGTTCAATGATTTCACCCGGGTTCAGCAAAATTTCCTGAGGGGGATTTTTGCCTGCCCTTATTCTTATCCAGGTCAGTTCCGTTGCTTCCATGGTTAAACGGTTTGTCTCGCCCGTTGTTATGTTCTCTTGTTTCACTTCCTGGATCGCCGCACCCTGTTGGATATTGGCCCTGTCTGTCGATGACTGACTTGATAAGGTTGCCGGTGCATCTTTCCTTGATTGAATATCTTTTTCTTCGGGCTTGGCAATCTGGTTCGTCTGATCGGCAGACCCACTTTTGATATCGGCGGTCATGCCCGAGGCCTCCGGTGGTTTCGCCTCAGGTGTCGGATATGTGGGCTGAACGATTTGACTTTTAGGAATATCCACATCGGATTTATACGAGGATATTGAAAAAACAATCATTCCGATGCCCGTGAGAACGGCTAAACTCCAGAAAATAAATTTGTACCGTTTACCTGTCGGCGGCGGCGTATTTATGTCTCCTTTCTGGGAAGGGGGAGCCAGTGCTTCAAGGTATTGTTCGTAGCGGGAAAGCGCGATACTGCCGTCCGTTTCCAGTGTTTTTGCATAGGTTTTAATAAATGATTTTGTAAAAACCGGAGGTGGAAGCGCATCAAAATCTTCTTTTTCAATGGCTTCCAGATTAATCACACTGATCCGCGTGCGCTCAAATATATCTCTCAAGGTAAGCCCCCTGGCTTCCCTGAGGGATTTTAGATCGGATGCTCCAGATTTTTCAGTTTTTATTATGGGCTCTTCCATGATAGATGTTTGAGTTTAACCCCTTTTGACCGTATAATGCCCCGTCCATGGATGGAACTGTCCCAAAGGCATTTTTCGTGTACTTAACATCAATTTTTGAGTCGTGCAATAAAAAGATCATTCCGCCCATGCAAATAAGATCCGTAGTTTTATTAACAATCCATGGTAATTGAAAAAGATGACGGACAAGTTTTTCCAGTATTTCGATAAATACGCTGGTTTTTTGAATTTTTTTGTGCTGGTATAAAGGCGTCGCACACACTACTTTCAGGAGATTGAATCTCATGGAGCATTATCGGGAGTTCGCCGTGAGCCTTGCAAGGGAAGCAGGGCTATTTCTCAAAGAAAGACTTAACGAAAAACACATTATTGATTACAAGGGTGAGATCAATATTGTAACAGAGGCGGACAGAATGTCGGAGGCTCTTATTACAAAGAAGATTCATCAAAAATATCCTCATCATGACATCCTTACGGAAGAATCGGAAGGAATCGATAATGGCTCGGAACTTCGGTGGATTATTGATCCTCTTGACGGCACGACAAATTATGCTCACGGATATCCCGTGTTCTGCGTCTCTATCGCTTTGGAAAGAAACGGTGTCGTTTGTCTCGGTGTTATCTGCAATCCCATGCTGAACGAGATGTTTGTTGCTCTAAAAGGAAAGGGCGCTTTTCTAAACGACGAGAGAGTTTCCGTATCAAAGACGGTTGATATATCAAAAAGTCTTCTGGCCACCGGTTTTCCATATGACATCAGGGATAATGAGAACAACAATCTCAGTTACTTCAGTGGGATGGCTCGAAACGCCCAGGCCATTCGCCGCGCCGGCTCGGCGGCCCTTGACATGGCCTACGTGGCGATGGGCCGCTTTGATGGCTTCTGGGAACTGAAACTCATGCCCTGGGACACGGCTGCCGGTTCGCTCCTGATCTTGGAAGCAGGGGGGGTCATTACAGATCTTTTCGGCGGCACATTTCGCCTGGATTCACCTCATGTTCTGGCAACAAATGGAAAAATTCATCGTGATATGATCCACATATTAAAAGAAATTGATGCCGCATCCCATAGCCCCCGGTCCTGAATCGCCCTGCGGGAGTGGGTGTTTTATTTATAAGTGGCTAACATGATTCTTATCCATCCCCCTATTGTCAAACCTTGTGAGCCGCCTGCCGGAATTGCCAAACTTTCAGGTTCCCTGAAGCGTCATGGGGTAAAATGTACTGTTTTAGACGCTAATCTGGAGGGTATTTTAAGCCTTTTAAATTGGAGTGCTGCTCGAGATGTGCCTCAACGTCCATCTGACAGATGGACCGACAGGGCATGTCGTCATTTAGACAGCAATATGAAAGTATTAACGTCGAGGCATGGTTACGGACATATGGATCGCTATAAACGGGCGGTCAGGGATGTCAACAGGGTTCTTGAGGTATCGGCTCCCCACCATGGCGTCCGCCTGAGCCTGTCAAATTATCTTGACCGGGCGCACTCTCCCGTAAGGAGTACGGACCTGATGAGGGTCGCTGAACTTCCTGAAGAAAACCCATTTTTCCCGTATTTCAGCAAACGGCTCATGGGTCTTCTGGATAAGGAATGCCCTGCCATGATAGGTTTTTCCCTGAACTATTTAAGTCAGGCCCTGTGTACTTTTGCCATGATCGGGTTTTTGAAGCGGGATCATCCTCATCTTCATATCATTCTGGGTGGCGGTCTGGTAACCTCCTGGATAAGAAATCCTGAATGGTCAAATCCATTCAAAGGTCTGGTTGATGATTTTGTGGCCGGTCCGGGAGAAGAACCCCTGCTTTCCATCCTCGGCATTACGGGTTCGGTGGGGCAGGATTCTCCCGATGACGCCATTCTGACGAAAGAGGGTTATTTGTCTCCGGGAACGATCCTTCCCTATAGCGCATCGAGCGGGTGCTACTGGAATCAGTGTTCCTGCTGTCCGGAAAAAGCTGAAAGGAATCCCTATCGGCCTGTATCTGTTGCGGGGATGATCGCGGATATCCGTACACTCATCGTCAAAACAAAACCTGTTCTCGTCCATCTCCTCGATAATGCAGTCAGTCCCGTCCATCTGGAGGCGATCGCTGATCGCCCTTTCGGAGCACCATGGTATGGCTTTGCGAGAATTTCCCCTCATCTGGCGGATTTGGATTTCTGTGTGGCTCTGAGGCGATCCGGATGTGTCATGCTGCAACTGGGCGTGGAATCCGGAGATCAGTGTGTCCTTGACGATATGAGGAAGGGTTTTGATCTGGAAACGGCGTCGATCGTGTTGAAGAATCTGAAAAAAGCGGGCATTGCCGCCTACGCCTATTTTCTTTTCGGAACCCCGACGGAAACGCTTGAAAAAGCCCGGAAAACCCTTGATTTCGCTGTCCGGCACAGCGATCAGATCGATTTTCTGAATCTCGCCATCTTCAATCTTCCGGCGTATGGTCCGGATGCTCCGAAGCTACAGACGGGAGATTTTTATGAGGGGGATCTTTCTCTTTATCGGAATTTCCTTCACCCCCACGGGTGGGATCGACATCATGTGAGAGAGTTCGTTAACAGGGAGTTCCGGAAGCATCCTGCCATTATTCCCATTCTAAGAAAGACCCCGCCGATGTTCACTTCCAATCATGCGCCTTTTTTTGCGATGAGGTCATGATTTTGAGTAAAGTTCAAATTTCAGATTGGATTAACCACTTTTTTCTATTTCTCTTTCTGTAAGATAGCAGGCCGGATCGGGAGCCCATATGTCACCCGTGACCGCCTGCGCCCTGGCCCTGAAGTTTCCCCCGCATATGTCGAGCCAGCGGCATGTGGCGCATCTGCCCGTTACAAATTTTTTCTTGTCCTTCAATTGATGCATCAGATCATGGGACGTGTCCGTCCAGATTTCACTGAATGGCCGCACCCTCACGTTGCCGAAGGTAATGTTTCTCCAGAACTGATCCGGATGGACATCGCCATTCCAGCTCACACAGCCGATACCTGTTCCTGAATTGTTACCCTCGTTCATAAGAAGGAGGGTCATGATCTCCGCCGCCCGCTCCGGATTTTCCTTCTGCATTCTCAAAAAGACGTAGGGGCCGTCGGCGTGATTATCCACGGTAAGGACTTCTTTCGGTTTTCCCCGGTCAAATAAATCACGGGTTCTGTTCATGATCAGATCCACGGTCTTACGGGTTTCCTCATGAGAGAGGTCTTCATCGATCAGCCTGGATCCGCGGCCGGAGTAAACGAGATGATAAAAGCAGGCCCTGGGTATGTTTTCCTGTTCAAGGAGATCGAAAATGGAAGGAATGTCAAGAATGTTTTTCCTGTTCAGCGTAAAGCGAATGCCCACTTTGATTCCCGCTTCCTGGCAGGTTCTGATTCCCGTCATGGTCTTGTCGAAGGCTCCGGGAACTCCCCGGAACCGGTCATGGATTTCTTTCATTCCGTCGAGGCTTACACCTACATAGGAGAGTCCGATCCTTTTAAAGATATCGACCGTTTCCTTCGTCAGCAAGGTCCCATTGGTTGATATGACAGCCCGCATGCCCCTATCCACGGCAAACTGAGCCAGTTCAGGAAGATCTTCCCGCATCGTCGGTTCCCCGCCGGAGAACAGGATTACTGGAGATCCGAAGGAAGCCAGATCAGATAACAGCTTTTTTCCCTCTTCGGTGGTCAGTTCATCATCATAACGGATATTCTGAGAGCTTGAATAACAATGCACGCACTTCAGATTGCAGCGCCTTGTCACATTCCAGACCACGACGGGCCGCTTATCTCTTGAGAACTGAAGAAGGTGGGAGGGGAGCTTTTCAGACTCTCTCCCATAACGAAGAACATCGGAGGGTTCCACCGCCCCGCAATATAGTTTTGAAATACCGATCATAAATTGAAACTTTTGAAATCAGGTTTGTTAAATGTACTACCCTATCCGTCGAATCGTTACAACAATTCTTTGTGCTTTATTCGACAACGTCCTTGTCGGGATGCCCGGACCCTGGGTCGGGGAGGTTCGACTTGCGCTTTTCAGTCCGTCTCTCCTGGAAAAAAATCTGATGGGTTACCATATCCCAGGCGCGATCTTTGAGAAATTCGACAATACGCCCATCCCGGATGTTCAGTATTCCATGATTGCTGAGTTCATTCAAAACCTGCTGAATCTCTCCCTGTTCCTTCCTGGTGTAATTTGAGAGGTCGTTGACAGGATTCCGGTTATCCTGTAACGGCCACTCTTTTATAAAATAGATGATGGCCGTCAGCTTCACCCATGATTGAGTCAACTCTTCAAGAGCGACGTTCGTATGCTTTATTCTGTTTGAAAACTCTTTGAGCATGAAAAGAGACACATCCTCGCTCTCCCGAAGAAGATTTCGAAAGGTGCTCCCATCGATGATGGCCAGGTTGCTGTCTTGTGTGGCCTGGGCAGAGGCTGTGCGCGGAGCATCAATCAGTGCCGCCATTTCACCGAAATACTCTCCGGCGCCTAATTCGGCCAACACCTTTTTCACATGGCCGGCTTTTTTTTCCACACGGACATGCCCCATCAGGATGTAGAACATGTCTTTATCCGTGTCTCCTTCCCTGAAAATGTAGGAACCTTTTGGATACATCCGTCCGAATTTCCGGAAAAGACGCTCGTCAATTCTCATCATTTTTTTCTCCGGTTTCAGGAACGCCTTTTCGAGCAGGATCAGATCCCTCCTCTGGTAAGAAGAAATGAGTTCTGCGCAGAACAGGAGGATCAAGGCGACATAAAAGACCCATATGACAAGGATGACGAGCGTTTCAAGGGAACCGAAAATAACATGGTATCGGGTATAATTGGCGACATACCAGGTAAAGAAGTGCTTTGCGATTTCCATCAGAGCGGAAAAAATTGCGGCACCGATGAAAGCATTTCCCCAGCTGACTTTTGTCGTGGGAATCACTTTATATACAACGGTAAAGAATGCAACCGTCAAAAGATACGGTAAAACGAAGCGGAAGAGAACGCCGTGAAGGAGGGGAAAGACAAAGGACCCGTCAGGCGACAGGAGAGACTGTTTGGCCAGAAGGGTTGCAATATAGGTAATGCCCACGCTGGCAACGCCTACAGTCCATCCCATAGGGATCATGGCGATGGCCAACAGCTTCGATACAAAATAATTCCGGTATTTCCGCGACCGGAAGATGACGTTCATGGCCGTTTCGATGGCGCTGAAGATCGTGGCGGAAAACCAGATCAAACCGAAAATCCCGACCCCGCCGAGAATCCGTTTTTTCTGTTCTATCTGACCCAGTTGGGTCAGCAGAGATTCGGAGAAATAGGGGTGGAATCCCCGGATCATCTCGATCAGATCCCTCTGAATGTGCGGATGGGAGCCGAAGACAGAGTTGACCACCAGAATGGTCAGAATGAAGAGGGGGATAAAGGATAAGATGGCGTAAAGGGATATCGCCGCCGCCTGATTGGCGTTGCCGTTGAACCGATAATTCCGGATGGCGTTATGCAGGATATCCCACATGCCGGCCAGGCCAAAGGGAATTCGTTCTAACTTCCCCTTGACATGATCATATGTCCATTTCATTTTACGGGTCATTGCGGGCATGTGTATAGCTCTTAGATATGGGATATCTTTATTCTTATCATAAACAAGAAAGGAAAGGAAAGGTAATAAAGCGGCAAAAACTCAGCTGTGGCAAGAAATTCCCGATACGGTACCGAGCTACCCCTTTCGGATTGTTACAGGCAGGAATTTTTTCTCGTCATAGGTTGAACCCGGGTTCACTGAAATTAGATGTTCTTTCTCGACCACTTTCGTGAAGTGGGTGTGGCCGCAGACGTGGTATCCTACCTTCGGATGCCGTAGGAGCATGTCTCCAAGTCTGCGATTGCCCATAAAGGCGTTGCAAAAATTCAACCCGGGAAAATCTTCCTGGATGGACAGCATTTCCGTAAATCCGATATGATGGGTGACGACGATAATCTGATCCACTTGGGATTCAAGGGCCTGTATGTCGCCTTCCAGTTTGGCCAGGAGTTCATCCGTATAGTCGCCGTCCGTTTTTCCAAGCCTGACCATATGGACATCATTCCAGATAATGTGCCCGCTGTACATCTTCTTTTCATATGATGAGCGGGGGGGCGCTTCCGTCCCCGCAAAGGAATAATCGTACCAGGCGCAGTTGCCTGCAAAGCCGATATCATCGATGATCTCCGGATGTTCATCAAGAAGTTTAAATCCGCACCCCTTGATTCCGGCCTTCATGTATTCAAGGTGCCTGAATGTATCACCTTCAGAGCTCCAGTATTCGTGGTTTCCGAAAACCATGAGCCGCACCGGTGCAATGTCAGTAAAAAAATTCAGACATTCTTCAAGTTTCGAGGAGCCGAGCCCCACCGTGTCGCCCGTCAGTACAAGCACATCCGGGTTTTCACTTTTCAGGTTTTCTATAAAATGATAAAATTTTTCATGATCCGTCAGGTTTCGCATCAGGTCGTAATGAATATCGCCGGTCGCCACAATTTTCATCGTCTTTCCGATAACCATATTATTATTGGAAGTTCATGTTGTTTATGGGCAGTATAGGAGAAGCTGTCCTGTATGGCAATGTGATTTTTTACAGGAACGTCATCCCTGATGGGAAAAGCAGAATTTCATTGCAAAAGAGGATTGTATTCAGTAACCTCCCTGCTCATGAAACATTTGAAAACGATAATGTTTATCTTTTTCATCCTTGCGAATGGGGCCTTGTGGGGCTGCAGCCAATCAGATCAGGGGAATGCTGTCACTCGCTCATCTGATGCACGCCCCGCTTACGGGGATATCATGGTGGAAGGGTCCATCGGAGACGCCAGCAATCTGCTTCCCGTCCTTTCTTCAGACAACACCTCTCACCAGATAGCGTCCATGGTTTTCAACGGCCTGGTCAAGTATGATAAAGACCTGAACATTGTTGGTGATCTCGCTGAATCATGGGAGGTGTCGAATGGAGGATTGGTGATCACTTTCCATCTTAGAAAAGGTGTGAAGTGGCATGACGGCTATCCCTTTACCGCCGAAGACGTCCTATTTACCTATCAGGTCACGATCGATCCCAGTACCCCTACGCCCTATGCGGGTGATTTTCTTAAGGTCAAGACGGTTGAAGTTCTTGACAGCCATACACTCAGGGTGACCTATGATAAACCCTTTGCCCCGGCCCTCATGAGCTGGAGCAATGCGATCCTGCCGAAACACCTTCTTCAAGGCAAGGACATCACGACATCACCTTTGGCGCGTCATCCCGTCGGAACGGGGCCGTACATGTTCAAGGAATGGAAACCCGGCCAGAAGATTGTACTTGTGTCCAATCCGGACTATTTTGAGGGGAGACCTTATATCGATGGATATGTCATGCGCATCATCCCGGATATGGCCACCATGTTTCTTGAATTGCGGGCAAACGGCATCGACCGGATGGGCCTGACACCCCTTCAGTACATGCGTCAGACGGAAAACAATTTATTCCGGAGAAATTTCAATAAATATCGTTATCTGTCCTTTTCCTATACGTATCTGGGTTATAATCTGAAAAACCCGATGTTTGCAGACAAAAGGGTGCGTCAGGCCATTGCCTACGGGATTAACAGGGATGAAATAATAGAGGGGATTCTGCTTGGGCTGGGAAAGCCGGCAACGGGTCCTTTCAAGCCTGGCACCTGGGTCTATAACCCCGATGTAAAGACGTATCCATACGATCCTGCGAAGGCAAAAGAACTCCTTGCACAGGCCGGCTGGCGGGATACCGACGGTGATGGCATTCTGGATAAAAACGGTCAGCCCTTTGTATTTGAAATCATTACCAATCAGGGGAATGAAGTCCGCAGCAAGTGCGCCGAGATCATACAGCGGCGGCTTGGCGAATTGGGCATCAAGGTTAAGATCAGGGTCCTCGAATGGGCTGCTTTTGTTAATGATTTTATTAATAAGCGGCGATTTGATGCAACAATTCTGGGCTGGACCATCCCCCTGGACCCGGACATTTATGACGTCTGGCATTCAAGTAAAACGGGACCGCAGGAACTCAATTTTGTGTCATACAAAAACGCCGAGATAGATGACCTGATCGAAAAAGGCAGGGGTGCCTTCGACCAGGGCAAAAGAAAGAAATATTATGACAGGATTCAGGAAATCCTGGCGGAGGAACAGCCCTATACCTTTCTTTATGTTCCCGATGCCCTGCCGATTATCCATGCCCGCATCCGCGGCGTTGAACCTGCGCCCCTGGGGATCGGATATAATTTCATAAAATGGTATGTTCCCAAAGAAGAGCAGAAACTGGTCATGACAAGGTAGATACAGGGGATCACCTTTATGGCGTCATTTCATGCTCCCGCTTCCATCCCCCACCAGAACGAACGGCGCCCAGAACAGGGGGTGGGCATAACTCACCATGATCTTTCCTATGGGTACAAATTCTTTATAAAGCTCTCCGGAGAAGTCCTTGTTTCAGCCGCAAAGACGCAGGTTTGTCAAATTGAATTTTGTAGTTTCAATCCGCCAACAGATCAAAGCGACAATCCCCCCGCCACTGACCAATATCGAGGAAGTTAAGACCTGGTATCAGTATCCCTTCATCTTGGAGAAGTGGAGCCAGAAGGGGCATAAGATCTATGCCGATGCTGTGGCGAAGGTCTTGCGGGAACGGCAGTAGGATGAGGTTTTATGTTGACAAATTGCGATCATTCCGGTATTAAGGTAGGTATCAAATAAAGTACGAAAAGGAGTTTTCATATGAACATCATACCGGCTCAGGAAATCAAGCGGCGCGGTATTGCTGCGATAGATGATTTGATTGATGCGGGGGATGTCCACGTTATCAGGAATAACCAGCCCCAATATGTTGTTCTTTCCGAAGAGAGATACCAGGAATTGATCGCAACGCAAAAGGAAGCCCACATTGCCCGAGTCCGCGCGTCTTTGGATGATGTAAAAGAGGGAAGGGTGAAGAAGTTCAAAACCGTTGACGACCTGCTGAAAGCTATTGACGCAGAAGAGGCAGATTAATGTTCAGCATCGTTACGCCGCGGCAGTTTCTCCGTCAAGCCCGCAAATTTTTCAAAAAACACTCCGACTTGAAGACTCGATTTGCTGAAGTACTCCGAAATCTTCAGGAAGATCCTTTCCAGTCAAGCCTGGAACTTCATCCGCTGTGCGGTAAACTGGATGGCTGTCACGCTATCAGCCTTACCTACAGTTACCGAATAACCCTTACCATTCTGATAACCGAAAAGGAAATCATACTCCTCGATATCGGTAGCCACGATGATGTGTATCGATAAAAATTAATGTTTAATACCCCGACCTTCCCCTCCTGATCCAGGTACTGCATCCCTTCTTGGGAGAAGGACGCCCGGATGATGTAACGCGCCAGATTTTCCATGGCAGTATCAAGGTAATTTGCTCCTGATAAATGTCAAAGAATATTCAGCCGTATAATCATTTCATGCTCCCGCTTCCATCCCCTACCAGAACAAACGGCGCCCAGAACAGAGGGTGGGCATAACTCGCCACGATCTTCCCTGAGAAAAACATCCTGCTTGGGATCGGCTCCCAGGACTCTGGCAATGGTTTCAATTTCTTCCGCCGTATCGGGCAGGCGGTTGAGATTTTCCAGATGGGTGGAAACAATCTTCCCGTCATCAAGATTGCCTTTGGCCGTCAAACGGATGCCCCTTACCATGATATTTGTGCCTTGGCTTCTGTCATCTGCCGGCATTTCCGAGGGTCGGCGATACTTCATCCTACTTAAAAGCGAAACCTTGTTCTTCAAAAAGTTTCAGACAGGCATCCACAACCTTAGCGTCGAAGGTAGAACCCCGCTGCTTTTTAATTTCCTCCAATGCAGCCGCTGCTCCCAGTGCAGCTCTGTATGGCCGGTGGCTGGCCATGGCTTCAACCGTGTCTGCAACGGCGATAATCCTGGATTCTAAAAATATTTCATCACCGGAAATCCCTAAGGGATATCCTGAACCATCCATTCTTTCGTGGTGTTGATAAACCATATCAACGATAACTGGAATAAAATCAACTTTATTCAATATTTTATAACCTACGGTCGGATGAGATTTCATCATCGCGAATTCGATATCGTTCAATCGTGCCGGTTTTGTCAAGATTTCAGCGGGAATATATATTTTTCCTATATCGTGGATCAGGCTACCCATACGGATCAAGTCGATTCTTTCTTCCGATAAGCCCAATTCTCCGGCCATGGCCACGGTGAGCTGAGCTACGCGCCTTTGATGACCTGCCGTGTAGGGATCCCTTGATTCAACAATAATGGAAATAGCGTCAATGGTACTGCTCATGGCTGATTG
>JBAWYD010000009.1:0-34289 GCA_037143735.1 Deltaproteobacteria bacterium | reverse complement strand
CAGGTCAAGGTATTATTGAACGATGATGAGATCCCCAGGCAATGGTACAACATCCAGGCGGATTTGCCAAAACCGATGAATCCACCCCTTCATCCGGGGACGGGGAAACCGGTCAACGCCGAAGATCTGGCGCCGGTCTTTCCCATGAACCTCATTGAGCAGGAAGTCAGTCAGGAACGGTGGCTCACCATTCCCGACGAAGTCCTGGAAAAGTACCTCCTGTGGCGTCCCACTCCACTTTGCCGGGCACGAAATTTCGAGAAACTCCTTAATGCCCCTGTCAAAATTTACTATAAAAATGAGGGGTATAGTCCTGCCGGATCCCACAAACCTAATACCGCCATTCCCCAGGCCTACTACAACAAGGTTTTCGGGATCAAGCGCCTTGCCACGGAAACAGGAGCCGGGCAATGGGGAAGCGCACTGGCCATGGCCTGCAAGATGTTTGACCTTGAGTGCCGGGTGTACATGGTCAGGGTAAGCTACGAACAGAAACCATACCGGCGTATGATGATGAACACCTGGGGGGCCGAATGTATCCCCAGTCCCAGTACCCTGACCGCCGCAGGCCGGCAGGTGCTTGCGGAGCATCCCGATTCGCCGGGAAGCCTCGGCATCGCCATCAGTGAGGCGATTGAGGATGCCGTCACCCATGAAGGGTCACGTTATTCTCTGGGGAGCGTTTTGAACCACGTCCTGCTCCACCAGACCATCATCGGCCTTGAGGCGAAGCAGCAGATGGACAAAATCGGCGTCTATCCCGACGTGGTGATCGGCTGCGCCGGCGGCGGCAGCAATTTTGCCGGTATCGCTCTTCCATTCGTCAGGGATAAAATCTACGGAAAAAAGGTGAACATCATCGGGGCCGAGCCCGCATCATGCCCGACCATGACCAGGGGGCCATTTGCCTATGATTTTGGAGACATCGCTAAAATGACGCCCCTTTTGCCCATGTATACCCTGGGGCATGATTTTGTACCCGCACCCATCCATGCGGGGGGATTGCGTTATCACGGCATGGCGCCTATTGTCAGCCATTTGGTCAAAGAGGGACTGATGGAGGCGAGGGCGTATCATCAGCTTGAAACCTTCGAGGCAGGCGTGAAATGGGCGCGGTCTGAAGGTTTTATCCCCGCGCCGGAGACCAACCATGCCATTGCCGCGGTGGTCGATGAAGCCATACGCGCCAGGGAAGAAGGCAAGGAAAAGGTGATCCTCTTTGACTGGAGCGGTCACGGCCTGGTTGATCTTGCATCCTACGAGTCATACCTGTCAGGGAAACTGGAGGCTTACGAACTTCCGGAAGAAGAGATTTTAAGGGCCATCAGGGCCACGGAAGGCTTCCCAAGGCCTTAAAGTATTTACGTGAATAGTGTATCATTCCCCCCACCTCCTCTGATGGAAGGGGGTGGGGGATTCACGGGTTAAGTCATCTCGCTGTGGAACGAAATGAAAAATTACAATGATTTGGAAATGAGATGCCCCAGGCTTGGCGGAGAAGTCACATTTTCCTATTGTGAAAGGGAAGGGGGAGACAGGCCATGCTTGAGGATTATCAGCTGCTGGCAGCCGGTCTTTCCCGTTGAAGCGTGCCTGAGAGAAAGCATGTCGCAGGATGCATGGGAGAGCTTTTCCGGCCAGACGCCAAAGGACAAGGTTTCGACGCTCATCGAACTTATTGAAGCGGCAAAGAGAAGAAAAATACAGAACGACAAGGCATAGTGATGGATCTCTTTGACCAGAAAGAAAACGACGCTGACCATAGACCTCTGGCAGACCGGATGAGACCTCGAACCCTCGACGAGTACGTCGGTCAGCCGCATCTTATCGGAGAGGGGAGCCTGCTTCGTCGGGCCGTTGAAGAGGATCAGCTGTTTTCCATGATCTTCTGGGGCCCTCCGGGATCCGGCAAAACCACCCTTGCCCGGGTCATTGTAAATGAGACGAAATCAAACTTCGTCAGTTTCTCTGCGGTTCTTTCCGGGGTGAAAGAAATCAGGGCGGTCGTTGACGAGGCGGAGGTGCAGTGGCGATACCACCGCCGGAAAACGGTTCTGTTTGTGGATGAAATCCACCGTTTCAACAAGGCCCAGCAGGATGCCTTTTTACCCCATGTTGAAAAGGGGGTGATCACGTTGATCGGCGCAACCACTGAAAATCCCTCTTTCGAAGTCATTGCCCCGCTTCTGTCGCGTACGAGGGTCATGCTTCTCAAACCGTTTTCCGATGAAGACCTGTCGGTCATCATCGAACGGGCCACCCATGACCGGGAAAGGGGGCTGGGAACCATTTCCCCGGAGATGGAACCGGAAGCCCTTGCCCACATTATCTGGTCGGCGGACGGAGACGCCCGTATGGCTTTGAACAACCTTGATGCTGCGGTCACCCTCGCAAGGACGACAGATGGAAATGAAACAAGAATCACCCGGTCCGTTGTGGAGACGGCCCTCCAGAAGAAGGCCCTGCAGTACGACAAGGGGGGAGAGGAACACTACAACCTGATTTCAGCTTTTCACAAGAGTCTCCGGGGGAGCGATCCCGATGCGGCCCTTTACTGGATGGGCCGAATGATTGCGGCCGGGGAGGATCCCCTTTATATCGCCCGCCGCATGGTCAGATTTGCCTCTGAAGATGTGGGGAATGCGGATCCTCGTGCCCTGAGTATTGCCGTTTCATCCATGCAGGCTTTTCAGTTCATCGGCCTTCCCGAAGGCGAACTCGCCCTTGCGCAGACCGCCGTTTATCTTGCCACAGCTCCCAAGAGCAATGCCCTCTATTCCGGTTACGTGAGGGTCAAGGACGTCATTGGCCGCACAGGGACTCTTGCTGTACCGCTCCACATCAGAAACGCCCCAACCCGCCTGATGAAAGACCTGGACTACGGCCGGGATTATCAGTATGCCCATGATTTCGAAGATGCCTATGTTCCCCAGGAGTATCTGCCGGAGAAACTGAAAGGGCAGGCCTTTTACACCCCTACAAACAGGGGCTATGAAAAGATCATCCGGGAAAGACTCGATCAGTGGCGTAAGCTGCGGGAAAAGGCGAGGGGAGGGGCGACATAATTCCCTTCCCTGCAAATATTGGAGAATAAAAAAAGGGGAGACTTGAAGTCTCCCCGTGTTCAGGAGGGGTTGCTACGTTGATCTCGTATAAGTTTTGGATTTCTTATCGGTTAACCATGCCCGTATTAACCGATTATTTGTCTTTTGCCAAAGGATGATTGCACGTCCTGTGCCAGGCATGAGAGACGGCATATAACCGCTTTAACTTAAAGGATTATTACCATAAGTCTCCGAAAGATCATGGCTGAAAAATTAAAAAAAGGGGGCAAAGAATGTCGTTTCCTGAAACAGTGCTTGTGAAATGCCGTGTAATAACAACCATTTAAAAATATGACACTTATTGTTTAAATTCGACAAAATTGTCGGATGGCCGGTTTTATCCTTCATACCTCTGGTACGGGTCGGAAAAGAAATCGTTGACTTTTAATTATGATGACATATGATGACCGCCTCATACAGGCATTTCTCTGTAAACACTCATCTTTATCGGGCATGAAAGTTAAAGGGTCAATATGATGAGACGGGATGAAAAGGTTATCTGGCAACGCGCATCGCCTCCACCGGGAAGACACTTTTTACAGCCCCTCTCTGTAGCCATTGTTTGCGCCGTTTTTATCGGGCTTATATTGATCACGGGGCTTATGGATCTCCAAAGGCTTGATAAAACGCTGGTAAGTTTTATGGAAAACCAGGGTCTGAGTATTGTCGGCGTCGTGCAGAAATTAACGCAGGAAAATCTGAACAGCCTGCGTCAGACTCAGCAGACAGTTGTTGAAAGGGGGTCTGTTCCCGTGACGGCGTTTTCCCCCAAGCAGTTTCTTCTTGCCGAGCTGAGAAATTTCGCCGTAGAGGTGGATAAGCAATGGAAGGCGGATCGTCTCAGCGAAGACTATTTGAGGAGGTTTGCCCTCGAAAAAAAATTATGGCTGATTGCCGTCCTCAATGAACAGGGAGACCTTGTCTTTCAGAATCGCCCGTTTCCTTCGGACGCCGGCAGGGGGGATGTTCCCGGGATGGACGGGGGACGGAATATCCGGATCGAACTGCTCAGACAACTCGTTTCCAGAAAAATTCCCTTTGTTGCACTCCAGCGCAAGGATAGAAGCGGGACTGTCATCATTGCTCTGGACCGGGAGGGACAACGTTATTGGGCAACAAAAGTTTCCATCGAAAAGGTCATTGAAGAATTGGGGGATTCACAGGGTCAGAATCTGATGTATATCGTGGTGATGGACCAGCAGGAAATGGTCTTCGGAAGTGTGGGGAAACTGCCTGACAAATGGGACAAAAGCGACGCCGGCATGTCCGGGGTTTTTTCTGGTTCAAGAAAGGTTGTCAGCCGGAAAATCAGTCATCATGGGAGGAGCCTTCTGGATATAGCGTCTCCTCTATATCTGGATGATCAGGTCATGGGTGTCGTCAGGCTTGGCCTGGATCGAGAGGGCATGGATAAGATTATCGTGGAAAACAGGCGAAATATATTTGTTTTTATGACCATCGTCGTCCTGATCACGCTTCTGTCCATGTGGCTTCTCTATCGTAATCAGAACAGACACCTCGCAGGGATTGTCGAAATGGAAAGGCAGCTCGAAAAAGCGGAGAGGCTATCTGCCCTCGGCCAGCTTGCTGCCGGTGTGGCTCATGAGATTCGCAACCCACTGAATGCCATCAGCATGGCAAGCCAGAGACTGAAGCGGGAGTTCATTCCGGCGGATGAAGAGAAAAACAGGGAGTTTCAGGCGCTGGCCGGTGTTATCCGTGACGAGATCAGACGCCTCAATGGAATTATTGAAGAATTTCTGACATTTTCAAAAAGCCGCCGCCTCGAGTTACATGAGTACCCTGTGACGGAAGTTCTGCAGAAAATTGTCAACCTCATCCGTGAAGAGGCCACATTAAAGGGGATTACTCTGGAAACCCGTTTCAGTGATAATCCGGCGACAATTCCCATGGATGTGGATAAGCTTCAGCAGGCCTTTCTCAATTTTATCAAAAATGCCATGGAATCGATTTCCGGCAGCGGTTCTATTGTGATATCCGTGGAACCGTCAGGGAAGGACCGGATCAATGTTAAAATCTCTGATACGGGCTGTGGCATGACACCTGAAGAAGTGGAAAGGATCTTCAATCCCGAATATACGACGAAGGAAAAAGGGCTGGGTCTGGGCCTTCCCCTTGCACACGAGATCGTCCGCGGTCACGGGGGAGAAATACGTGTTCTCAGCAGACTCGGTTCAGGAACAACCTTTGAAATTATTCTTCCATCGGATCGGATGAATGATCGAGGCGCAAAAGGATAAAGGAATTGGGGCATGAAAAAATTAAGCATCCTGGTTGTTGAGGACGGCCAATCCCAACGGGAGACGCTCCGGGATTTTCTGATCAAGGAAGGCCACACGGTTGCAGAGGCGAAAAACGGCGACATTGCCGTTCAATCCGTTTTGAAAAACCATTTCGACATGATTCTGCTGGATTATAAAATGCCCGGCATGGACGGCATGCAGGTACTTCAGGAAGTGAAGCGCATCAATCCCGAAATAGATGTGGTGATTATTACCGCCTATGGGACCATCGAAACAGCTGTAGACGCCATGAAGGCCGGCGCCATCGATTATATTACCAAGCCTATCGAGTTTGAGGAACTGCTCATCCTTGTTGACCGTGTTTCGGAGAGACGAACCCTGATCAAAGAAAACGAACTCCTCCGCCAGGAGCTTGGCGAGAAGGGGATTACAACGGACAAAATAATATTCCGAAGCCAGAAAATGGAAGGGCTGATCAACATGTCTGGACGGGTTGCAAACAGCCGCACCACGGTTCTGATCCAGGGGGAAAGCGGAACGGGGAAGGAACTGCTTGCGAGATTGATTCACAATCTCAGTCCCCGTGCGAGGAAACCCATTATTGCGGTCAACTGCGGCGCCCTGCCGGAAAGCCTCCTTGAGAGCGAGCTCTTCGGTCATGAAAAAGGCGCCTTTACGGGCGCTTCAACACGGCGGATCGGCAGATTTGAAGAAGCAGACGGAGGGACCCTGTTTCTGGATGAAATCGGCGAGGTTTCTCCTTCCGTGCAGGTCAAACTTCTCCGGTTCCTTCAGGAGCGCGAGTTCCAGCGAGTGGGGGGCAATCAGACGTTCCATGCGGATGTACGGATCATCAGCGCGACCAACCGGAATCTGGAGTCGAAAATCAGGGAAGGCACTTTCCGCGATGATTTATATTACCGGCTGAAAGTGGTGGTCATATCCGTTCCCCCCCTGCGAGAGAGAAGGGAAGACATACCCGTACTGATAGACCATTTTCTGAAACGTTATGCTGCAGAAAATGGCAAAAATATCAAAGGTATAACCCATGAAGCGAGAGATATTCTCCTGAAATACGATTATCCGGGAAATGTCAGGGAACTGGAGAACATCATTGAGCGGGCTGTGGTGATATCCAGGGACTCTGTCCTTTCGAGTGAGGATTTACCCTTTACGGAAGATATGGTCATTCCGACGGGCGCAGGCAAGAGGGAAACGGGAATGCTCCGGGGTTCCATCGAGGATCTGGAGCGCAAGCTGATCATCGATGCCATGGAAAAGGCGGGCGATCATCAGACAAAAGCCGCCGAACTCCTCGGCATCAGCGAACGTATGCTTCGATACAAACTCAAGAAATACGGCCCGAAAGAATGACCGCTCAAAGCCTTATCGTCACCACCCCTGCATTATGGGCAAGATCGGGATTAATCTGAAAGGGTCGTCAACAACTTTCGCCTATCCGGTCGTTGAGAATGCCAGATCATACCCGGATATCAAGAATCCCGGGCCTCCGTGAATGCTGTCAAATATTTTCGTAATCCAAGTTTGAGATGGGTGTAGGTCTTGCGGTCTTTTTTCGCCAGGGCCGTAGCGAGTTCCATCGCTTTTTCAAACAGGGTTTCCGGCGGATAAACGGCCGAAACGAGCTTCATGTCCAGGGCCTCTTTCCCTCCCACCCGTTTCCCCGTTAACACGAGTTCATTGATGGCATGACCGTCCGGCAGGAGACGGAGGAGGTCATACATAAACGGTGTGAAGGGAATTCCGACATCCACTTCGGGAAAACAGAAAAACCCCCTGTCTTCCCTCATGAGCCGGAAATCCATTGTTGTTGCCAGAAGGGCGCCTGCCCCGTAGGCATGACCGGTGAGGCATCCCACGGTGGGCATATTCAACAGGGCAAACCGCAAGAGCAGCCGGTCAATGATGCCGGCATACTCGGGGAAATATTCCGGCGGCCGGGTAATCAGCCATTTCAGATCAACGCCGTTGCACCAGTTTTTCGGGTCGTTGCTCGTCAGGATGAGGGCGGCATTGTCCGTCGCGGCTTCAAGGTCATCCAGAATGTTATGATATTCTCCGACGACGTCCGCGGAAATAGTATTTGCATTTACGCCGTTGGTCAGGGTCAGGACGTACACGGGGCCCTCTTGTTTCAGTTCCATGGTGGACATACAGAATTTTCCTTTCCGGTCGTTATAACCACTTTCTTTTTCTGAAGAAGAATATCATCGAGATGGCAATGGCAAGCATGATTCCCCATATCATAAAATAACCCCAGGGCCATTCAAGTTCCGGCATATATTTGAAATTCATGCCGTAAACGCCGGCAAGGAACGTCAGGGGCATAAAGATGGTGGCTATAATCGTCAGGACTTTCATGACCTCGTTCAGTCTGTTGCTGATACTCGAAAGATATATGTCAAGCATGCTGGAAAGCATGTCCCGGAAGGTTTCTATGGTGTCGATCACCTGGATGGTATGATCGTAAATGTCTTTCAAATAGATACCCGTTGTTTCGTGAATCAGCGGCGATTCTGAGCGCTCAATGCTGTTGATGGTTTCTCTCAGAGGCCAGACCGACTTTCTCAAAAAGAGCATTTCCCTCTTCAAATGTTGAATGGCCTGCAAGGTTTCCATCGAGGGATTCCTGACAAGAGATTCTTCCAAAAGCTCGATTTTTTCACCGAGCAATTCGAGAATTCCGAAATAATGATCAACGATGGCGTCAATGAGGGTATAGGCAAGATAATCGGCTCCTGACTTTCTCAACCGACCCTTGCCCGCCTTGATCCTATCTCTGATCGGCTTGAAAAGATCCGTCTCCTTTTCCTGAAAGGAGATCACAAGGCCTGATCCTATAATAATACTGATTTGTTCCGGTATGATCTCATTGCGCTGATCACCGGAATGATCAAACGTTTTGAGGACAATATAAATATATTCGCCAAAATCCTCCATTTTCGGGCGCTGATCCGTATTGAGAATGTCTTCGAGGGTGAGGGCGTGCAATCCGAAGATGTCTCCCAGCTCTTGCAAAACGTGCGTGTCATGAAGGCCGTCAATATGGATCCACGTGACAGAAAGGCGATCCTTGTATGGACGGCATTCAGATACTGTCCTGATGTCACGCTCCTGTGACCCGGATTCGTCATAATCTAAAAGGGTTATTTTGGTTGTCTCAGCCAGTTTGTCTCCGACATGAATGAGGGCTCCGGGTGGGAGCCCGGCCTTTCGGGATCTTCGTTTAACTCGTGTTGGCATGGGATTCTACCTCATTACATCCGCCTGATTGTATTTCAATCAAGACCATCATGTCCATGTTTAATCACGGAACAAAGGTGTTTTTTTCCTGATCTTGACAACCACCTTAACCGAAGGCGGCTTCCCCCCTTCAAATTGAATATCCGAAGGGAAATGGAGCCTGGGCGTAAAAGTCTGTGTTGAAGACAGTGATTTCAGATTGACAGGTTCCGTTTGTATTTTAATCCTGCTTCTGTGGAGCCTGCCCGGAACAAGCACCTTGACGGAAGACGGGATTACTGTAATCTTCTGGACCACTGCACGGGGATCCGGTGCGTTTTCCGTTATCACGTCGATGGGCACGGAAACACGGATGAACCTCGATGCGCCGATGGTGATCCTGCTGGGCTTGATTGCCACAACGGAGAGGTTAAAGGGGGTTCTGATCATGTCTCTTCCCAGAACGAATTCCTGTCTTCCCTCCTGAATTTGCGACAGGTTCAGGGAAATCTTCAGAGTTTCCGTGTTCAGAAGCTGAAACGCTTGTGTCGGTCCTGTCAAAGTGACCCTGGCTTCCGTAATTTTCGGTTCTTCGATGATCCATTCGGAAGGGACATTCAGATATTCGATAGGCATGGTGAAATCACGGCGGATAGATTCTCTCTGATATCCGAACATGAGCCATAGGATGCAGGTAAGGACAATGGCGATGATCTTTTCTTTCGTGTTTTCCTTTAACCATAAAGCTATGGGCGCCGGTTTTTTTACAGGCGCCTTGCTGGTATAGAAAGATTCAAGAACGGCAGCCAGGGCGGAGGCATTCGCCACTTCCCGTACATTTTCTTCTCCGGCGACAGAGATGGTTCCTTTTTCCTCCGAGACAACAATACAGAGGGCGTCTGACCTCTCGGAAAGGCCAAGGGCTGCCGTGTGGCGGAGACCGAGAATGCCGTATTTCCCCGTATTCTGTGACAGGGGCAGGTGGCATCCGAATTGTGTGACCGTGTTCCCGTCAATAATGACAGCGCCGTCATGGCCGATGGAGTGGGGGTCGAAAATGCTCTCCAGTAGAGGCTGGCTGACCGTTCCGTTCAGTTTCGTGCCGCCGCTGAGGTGTCTGTCAAGAGGATCGTTTCCCTGGATCACGATGAGAGCGCCGATTCCTTTGCGGGAAAAATTCGCTACGGACTGGGCGATAATTTCGGCTATCTGGCTGTGGGGCAAGGTGACTACGATTTTTTTTCTGATTCTTCCCAGAATGGCGAGACGTTCAAAGAACCTTCGGAGATCTTCCTGAAAAATGACGACAAGGATGAACAGGAGAATGGCGAAGAAACCCTGGAGAACGACCGTGGTCAGATAAAGCTGAAAAAACCGTGCAACGACATAGATGATTCCCAGGAGGCTGATGCCGATGAAAACGAACCGGGATGCCCTGCCCTTGAACCAGATCAAAACGGCGGAGATCATGATGGAAATAATTGCAATGTCAAAGATATCTTGAATCCGCAGGTTTTGAGCGACTGCCAGGATATTATCCATCATGGGTCATTTGCTTTCGTGTTAGAAAATAATTAGCATAGATATAAATTCGCTGATGCAATATTGCAATAGACAATCTCTCATATCGTGAAATATTTTCTGTTGAAATTTTTTCTTGACAATGGTCGGAAGTTCTGTTTTTATGTCGCACCAACAAATGAGTTGAAGGTTTTTTTATGATGGACAGACCAAACAATCATGGAAGCATCAGTTTTAATGGCTTTTGGAGCTATTATTATTTTCCATGGGTCTGCCCATTGCTTTTGAGGAATTAACCTCAATTAAATAAGCAACTTAAGCCATGGGTAGATCGAAAGAAGCTGCCCATGGCTTTTTTATTTTCTGGGCCATGGCAGCAGGAATCGTCATGGCCTTTTTTATGTGTGAGGAGGGAATGAGCATGATTATTGTCATGAAAAAGAATGCAACGGAAGAACAGATCGACCACATCATCCGGTGGATCGAATCGGTGGGCTACAGCGCCCATCCTTCAAGGGGAGTTGAACAGACCATCATCGGAGCCGTCGGGGATGAAAGGGGCAAGGCGTATTTGAAGTATGCCGAAGTTCTTTCCGGTGTGGATAAGGTTTTTCCCATTTTGAAGCCTTACAAACTTGCAAGCCGGGAATCGAGAGAAGGAAATACGGTCATTTCTGTCGGTGATGTGAAGATTGGCGGTTCGCAGTTTGTCGTCATGGCCGGTCCATGTTCCATTGAGAGTGAAGAACAGATGATGGAAAGCGCCTATATCGTTAAAAAGGGAGGGGCGCAGATCCTCAGAGGAGGCGCATTCAAACCGAGGACGTCTCCCTACAGCTTCCAGGGCATGGAAGAAGAGGGTCTCAAGATTCTGGAGAAAGCGCGGGCGAAAACGGGCATGCCTGTCATTACGGAAGTCCTCAATACTATTGACGTCGATCTGGTTGAGGCGTATACGGATATCCTTCAGATAGGGGCTCGGAATGTCCAGAACTTTGCCCTCTTGAAGAAGGTCGGCCAGTCGCGGAAACCCGTCCTTTTAAAGCGGGGGATGATGACGACCATAGAGGAACTTCTTATGTCTGCGGAATACATCCTTTCCGAGGGAAACGACCAGGTCATTCTCTGTGAGAGAGGCATCCGTACGTTTGAAACGGCTACACGCAACACCCTTGATATCAGCGCGGTTCCCGTTTTGAAAGAATTGACACACCTCCCCGTTATTGTAGATCCCAGCCATGCAGCGGGCAACTGGAAATATGTCATTCCTCTGAGCAGGGCGGCCATAGCTGTGGGAGCGGACGGCCTTCTTGTAGAAGTTCATCCCGAACCCGAAAAAGCCGTATCTGACGGGAATCAGTCTCTCAAACCGGAGAAATTCTACAAGCTCATGGAGGAAATAAAGGTTCTCGAACAGGTGATGAGAAAAGACATACAGGTGAATCCATGAAAAAGATAAAGGTCAATCTTGATAAGAAATTGTCTTCTTCCCATGATATCTGCATCGGGCACGATATCCTGGATCGGATGGGTTTGATCATTGCAAAGAATCATCCCGCTTCCCGATACATTGTTATCACGGATTCCAATGTGTCGGCTCTCCATGGCGAGTCTCTGCTTAACAAATTGAAGGGAATCGGATTGAGCGCCGACATGATCGAATTTCCTGCGGGAGAGGCTTCAAAAAATATCTCCACCGTCCTTGGCGTCGTTGAGAGGATGTTGAAAATCGGTGCAGACAGAAATTCAACACTCCTTGCTCTGGGAGGCGGTGTTGTCGGCGACATCACCGGTATGATTGCATCCCTGTATATGCGGTCCATTCCCTACATCCAGATTCCCACTACCCTGATGGCTCAGGTTGACAGCAGCATCGGAGGGAAGACTGCCATTGATCTTCCCGAAGGTAAAAATCTTCTCGGGACCTTTCACCAGCCCCGTGGTATCTTCATCGACCTGAAATTACTGGAGACGCTTTCCGACAACGAGTTCAACAATGGCCTCATGGAAGTCATCAAATACGGAATCATTGAGGATGCCGGATTTTTTCGCTTTCTGGAAGAAAACATGGGAAGGATCCGGAAGCGGCATGATGACGTGCTTGAAAAGATTGTAGAAAGTTCCTGCAAGATAAAAAAGGGAATTGTCGAAATTGACGAGAAAGAACAGGGATTGCGGCGCGTTCTCAATTTTGGTCATACGATCGGTCATGCCCTTGAAGCGGCATCCGGGTACGGAATTTCCCACGGGGAGGCCGTAGCCATGGGTACCGTCACGGCGGTTAAAATTTCTGAGCGACTGCATGATCTCCCTGCGGAAGATGTTGTAAGGATTGAGCATCTGATAAAAGCGGCGGGACTTCCCGGCCGGATTCCTCAAGCGGTTGCTACGGAGGAGATTCTCGCGAGGTTAAAGATGGACAAGAAAAAGAGAGGAGATACGGTTCACTTTGTTTTGCTGAAGAAGATAGGCATGCCGTTCATCAACGGAGGGGTTCAGGAGCAGGCCCTGCGCGACGCCGTGGAGGAGATGAAAAGATGACAACAAAATCACTCGATCAACTCCGGATTGAATTGAAGAAAAATGACCGTGAAATTGTCAAACTCCTCAATCAACGGGCGGCGCTGTCCATAAAAGTCGGTAAAATAAAGGAAAGCCAGGGCATGGACGTGTACGATGCCGCCCAGGAAGCGAAAATTTTTGAGTACCTCTGCGAGATCAACGATGGACCATTAGGGGAGGCGTTTCTGAAGGCGATCTTCAGGGAGATCATTTCCACTTCCCGCGCCCTTCAAAAACCGTTCACCGTGGCCTGTCTCGGGCCGGAGGCGTCATTCTGCCATCTGGCCGCCCAATCCCACTTCGGGAAAAGTACCAGCCTTATTCCCATGGAATCCGTTTTTAATGTATTCGAAGCAGTGGAAAAGGATAAGGTCCAATGGGGTGTCGTCCCCGTGGAGAACTCCCTTGAAGGATCGGTCAATCTGACTCTGGACAGGCTGATTTTGACCCCTTTGAAAATCTGTGCCGAGATTTATCTCCGAATCAGCCATTGCCTGCTTTCATGCAATGATCGGATGGATGATATCACGCGGATCTATTCCCATCCCCAGGCCCTTGCACAATGCCAGGGATGGTTGCGCGGTCATCTGCCCCGTGGCTCCCTGGTTGAGGTGGAGAGCACCGCGGCGGCGGCCAGGTTGGTTCAGGCAGGCGGCGGCACTGCCGCCATCGGGAGCCGTCTTGCGGCGACAACCTATAATTTGAATATTCTTGCAGAGGGCATTGAAGATCATCCTTCAAACACGACACGGTTTCTGGTGATCGGAAAGGGTCATAGCGGGATGACGGTCCGGGATAAGACGTCGATCCTTTTCGGGACCCCCCATAACCCGGGCGCCCTGCATCATGCCCTGAAACCGTTTGCCGAACGGAAAATCAATCTGATGAAAATCGAATCCTATCCCGTTAAAGAAAGATTGTGGGAGTATCTGTTCTTTGTGGATTTTGCCGGACACATCGGAGCGGAAGACATAAGGGAATGCATGGAGGATCTAACAAAGGAAACGACCTTTCTTAAAATTCTTGGTTCGTATCCCAGAGGCGAGGTGTCGCTGTGATCTGCATACCCATAACGGCGGGCACGCAGGCCGGGGCGCTGCGCGATCTGGACAGAAGTCTGCCTAATGCGGACATCATCGAATTGAGGATGGATATGATCCGCGACGGAGACCTTAATACTCTGATGGAACGATGTCGGTCGTATCCCGATCCGGTCAGGATTCTGGTTACTAACAGAAGGAAAGAATTTTATGATGAAGGAGTGGATCGATTGACCCCGGTGGAGAGACAGCGGGTCTCCTTGCTTACGGAAGCAGTTGCTTTTGGCGCCGACTTTGTAGACATTGAACTGGATGTGACAGAACACCTCCGAATGGGCCTTCTGGCGCTCATCAGGGCAAATGGCATGCGGACCAGGTTGATCGTCTCCCATCACGATTTCAGTAAAACCCCGTCCATAAAGACGTTGAGAGAGATATTCCATGCATGTGTTCAGGCCGGCGCCGATGTTGTAAAGATCGTCACCTATGCCAACGTCCCGGAGGATAATCTCAGAATTTTAGGCCTCCTCCCTTATGCACGGAGAAAAAATCAGGACATGATTGCCTTTTGTATGGGTGAAAAGGGGAAGATGAGCAGAATCGTGGCGCCTTTCCTGGGTTCCATGTTCGGTTTTGCGTCTCTTGAAAGGGGCGCTGAATCGGCGCCGGGGCAGCTTACCGTAAAAGAAATGCGGCAGGTCATGAAAATCTTTGGTTCAGAGGCGGCGTGGAAAGAAGAAAAAGGGCTCCCCGTCTCACCTTCCTCAACGGTATTTGCCCTTTTCGGTAATCCCGTTCATCAGAGCCTGTCGCCGCTGATGCACAATGCTGCATTGGAGGAGATGCATATTGACGGACGGTATACTGCATATTGCATTAAAGATCTGGAGTCTGCCGTAAATGGTGCAAGAGGAATGGACATCCGGGGTGTCAGTGTTACCATTCCGTTTAAGGTTGCGGTTATGGCATATCTGGACGAGGTTGACGGTGATGCTTTGAAGATCGGAGCCGTGAATACCATTGTGAACCAGAACGGTAAATTGAAGGGTTACAACACGGACTGGACGGGGCTTGTTCAATCTCTGGACGACGTTCTCGACATCGAGGGTAAGGTATTTGTCATTCTGGGCGCGGGTGGTACGGCGAGAGCCGCCATATTCGGTATCCTGAAAAAAGGAGGCATTCCCATTGTTCTCAACAGGAATGCGCAAAGGGGGGAACAACTGGCACAGGAGTGGGGATGCTCTTTCTACCCCCTGAATGAAGTCGGTAAGGTCTCTGCGGATTGTCTCATCAACACAACATCCGTGGGAATGATGCCGGATGTTGAGAAATCGCCTGTTGAGAGCGACATCCTGGCCAATTTTCGCTGGGTTGTGGACGTCATCTACCACCCCCTTCAAACGAAACTGTTGAGAGACGCGCAAATATCGGGTTGTGTGACAGTGTCCGGTCTTGGTATGTTTGTCCAACAGGGCGCGGAACAGATAAAACTCTGGACGGGCCGGGAGCCGCCGAGGGCGTACATGAAGCAGATTGTCATGGAGAAATTGAAGTCGTATGGATATGGAAGAGATTAAATCAGTCGGTCATGTAGATGCGGTGGTGAAAGTGCCGGGCTCAAAGAGCCTGACCCAGAGGGCCCTGGTGATCGCATCACTGGCACAGGGCAGGTCCGTTCTCCGTCGTGGGCTTGTATCGGAAGACACGCGCTTTCTGATGGAAGGATTGCGTGCGTTAGGTGCGGAAATTTCCGTGTCCGCCGAGGAGATGACTGTAACGGGAACAGGGGGGCGAATCAGGAATCCCGGTGGAACAATCTTCCTGGGAAATAACGGGACAGCGCTTCGTTTCCTTACGACGCTGGTTTGCCTCGGGAAGGGTGTGTTTGTCCTTGACGGCGATAGCCGTCTGCGGGAAAGACCGGTCGGACCGCTCCTTGATGCCCTGAAGACACTCGGCGTGACCGGCGGGAGCACGGATGGAAAAGGATATCCGCCGATCATGATTGAAGCGGGCGGTATTTCCGGAGGAGAAGTCACCCTGACGGATCTGGAAAGCAGCCAATTTGTTTCTTCCCTTCTCATCGGCGCTCCGTTTGCCGGGGAAGATGTGGAGATTTGGCTGAAGGGCAGGACTGTTTCCGAGCCTTATATCGATATGACACTGAAGGTCATGGATCATTTCGGTGTGACGGTTGTCCGGGACGGGCAGAACCACTTCAGGGTGAAATGCTCTCAGCGCTATTCGGGTAAAACGTATCTCATAGAGGGAGACGCTTCCAGCGCTTCCTATTTTTTCCTTGCCGCCGCCCTGTGCCGGGGAAGAGTCCGGGTTGAAGACATGGCGCCCGAAAGCCTGCAGGGGGATATCGCCTTTCTTGATATCATGAAAGCGTCGGGCTGTTCCGTGGTGTGGGGTGATTCGTGGGTTGAGGTGGAAGGAAGGCCGTTACTCGGAGGAGATTGGACGCTTGATATGGGACGCATGCCGGATATGGCGCCCACACTGGCCATTCTTTCCGCATTCAGGCCCGGACGAACGGTGATCACTAATGTTTCTCACCTGAGAGTCAAGGAAAGCGACAGGATCGCATCTCTGGTAAATGAATTGAACAGGATCGGTGTGAGTGCGGAAGAAACGGACGACGGGCTGATCATTGAAGGGGGAACGCCTCATCGTGCCGAGATCGAAACATACAACGATCACCGGATCGCCATGAGCTTTGCTGTGGCAGGCCTTGTCGTTCCGGGGATGAGGATCAGAAACAGGTCCTGTGTCGAGAAATCATTTCCCGGATTCTGGGACGAACTGAAAAAGCTATGAACGTTGTCTTGATCGGATATCGCGGGACGGGAAAAACGTCAGTCGGGAAACGGCTTGCTGAGAAGCTTCACGTGTCCTTTTATGACACGGATGAGATTGTTGAAACCGCGGCGGGGCGATCCATTAAGGAGATGGTGAGGGAGAAAGGCTGGGAGTATTTTCGCAAGAGGGAAAAGGATGCTGTCCGGGATGCGGCGTCTCAGGAAAGGAACGTTATTGCCACGGGCGGCGGCGCCGTCATGGATGCGGAAAACGCCGACATGCTGAAAAAGAACGGAACATTGATATGGCTTTTTGCCGATGCACGGTCGATCGTCGAAAGAATTGAAAACGATTCGCGCAGTTGTACACAAAGACCATCCTTTTCCGGCGGTGATCTCCTTCAGGAAACGATTCACATCCTTGAAGAACGGGAGCCTGTTTACAGGCGAATTGCCGATTTTTCAGTCGATACAACCGTCAGGGGGATAGACGAAACCGTCGATGAAATCTGTCGGTTTTTAATAAAATAGATAGCAGGAAGGGATAAAAATGTCAGGAAACTCCATCGGGGTCCTCTTCAGGGTAACCACCTGGGGCGAATCTCACGGCCCGGCAACCGGCGCCGTCGTGGAAGGGTGTCCTCCCGGTATTGATTTGACGGAGGAAGATATTCAAGAGGCGCTGGATCGAAGAAAACCGGGGCAACTTGTATCGAGTTCAGCGAGACGGGAAGACGATGTCGCAAAAATCCTCTCAGGAACGTTTTGCGGAAAAACGACGGGTGCCCCCATTTCTCTGATCATCTACAATACGGATGTGGAAAGCGGAGACTACGAAGAACTCCGTGACGTATTCAGACCGGGACATGGCGATTATACCTATTTCAGGAAATACGGGATAAGGGATCACCGGGGGGGCGGACGCGCCTCAGGCAGGGAGACGGCGGCACGCGTCGCAGCGGGAGCGATTGCAGGAAAGATCATCTCCCGTGCCGGGATGGACGTCGTCGCCTATACGAAAGCCCTGGGAGGCGTCATCGCTGACACGGATCGCTATGCATCCGGAAAGATATCCCGTAAGGATATGGCAAAATGTCGTTTAATGTGTCCGGATGCCGATGCAGCGATAGAAATGGAAAAAAGGCTGGATGACGCCAGAAGTCGCGGTGATTCCCTCGGCGGTGTTGTCGAAATCATTGTCCGGGGATGCCCTGCCGGCCTGGGAGAGCCTGTGTTCGACAAGATCGACGCGGATCTTGCCAAGGCTCTCATGAGTATCGGAACGGTCAAAGGCGTAGAAATCGGCGCCGGTTTCAGTGTCGCGGAAATGACGGGGTCGCAAGCCAATGATCCCATAACGCCGGATGGTTTTCTTTCCAATCATGCGGGAGGAATCCTCGCCGGAATTACCAATGGAGATGAAATTGTCCTGCGGGTTGCCTGCAAACCCATTTCTTCCATAGCAATACCGCAGCGGACCGTCAATACAAGGGGTGAACCGGCGCAAATCGCGATCAGGGGAAGACACGATGTGTCGGTTATCCCCAGGGTCATTCCCGTTTGTGAGGCCATGGTCAGTATGACCCTGGCAGATCATTTATTGAGACAGAGGGCGATTGAGGAATGAATGACATTCAGATAGGCATCATCGGGGGGACGCGGGGAATGGGGAAATGGTTTGCCCGATTCTTTGAAAAAGAGGGATATGGAGTTCATGTTTCCGGGAGAAAGACAGGAATGGATGTAAAGGACATGGCAGACCGGTGTGATGTCGTGGTCGTAAGTGTTCCCATGGGGGCTACCACGGCTGTGATCGAGGAGGTCGGTCCCCATATGCGAGAAGACGCCCTTCTCATGGACCTGACCTCTCTGAAACGGGACCCGGTCAGCGCCATGCTGACCTCATCGGTTTCAGACGTGATCGGCTGCCATCCGCTGTTCGGACCCCAAACCGGTTCAATGGAAGGACAGCATGTCGTCCTTTGTCCGGCAAGAGGAGATCGGTGGATTTCCTGGCTCAGGACGGTTCTGTCAAAACACGGCGCCCATGTGGTGGAAACGACGCCGGATCACCATGACCGGATGATGGCAATTGTTCAAGGCCTCAATCACTTTAACACGGTAGCGATGGGGATGGCGCTGAGTCAATCGGGATCCGCCCTTTCAGAGCTGAACCTGTTTTCTACCCCCGCTTTCAATGCAAAACTCAAGATCATTGAAAAAGTCTTCTGCCAGAATCCCGGACTGTATGCCGAGATCATAACCATGAATTCGGACATCGGTCCGTTCATTGAGATGTACGCGCGAATCATTGCGGAAATGAAAATTTTTATTCACAAACAAGATGGTGATGGCATGAAGGATCTGATTGAAGAACGAGCTGATTATTTTAAGTCTGCATGACAGGGGCTACACAAAGCCTGAGGTTTGATGGTCTCGTCAAAAGTCTAAAAACACCATTTTTTGTCATTCCCGTGGAAACGGGAATCCAGTATTTTCGAGCTTTTACATTCTCTCTGGATTCCCGCCTACGCTGGAATGACGACTTTTGACGAGAGCGTCATATTTGATATAACTACAAAATACGCTTCCGGGTCAAAGGGAAAGGTAAAACGGGAGTTCCCTTCCGAATGGCTGCATTCAAAAAACTCAAAGGTCATACGCCATGGTTGCCGGGATGTTCATCAGCTAACCTGATTGATGGCGGAAAGTTGCCATGGATTGTTTCCCACGGAACGGGTAAATGTCCAGTATTCTTCGAACTTGACAGGCTCCGTCCTGCTCCCGGAAAGAAGCTCTCCGCTTTCACTGACCGTATAGTCCAGCAAACTTGCCAGGAATCTGACGGTAATAAAATCCATTCCACCTTCCTGCCAGACTTCCGTGATTTCCACAGAGCGGACAGCGATATTATCCAGTTTGTTGATTTTCCTTTCCGATTTCAACTTTTCCGCGTCACCATGCAGGATACCGAACATTTCGCCCGTCAGAATCACTCTAACAATGCTCATGTCGCGGTTGATCCACGCTCCCTGTATCTTGAAGAAGGAATCCATGCACATGTCGTTGAATCGGTTCTCGTCAAAGGAAGGGTCCATCTGGCGAATATGGTTGATTCCCGCAGGGACATCAGTTTCTGTGTCACCCTGACCTTGGGTGGGAGGCGCATAGGAAGTCTGTCTTTCCATGGATGGAGCGGAACCTGACTGATAGTAGGCCGTAGCGGATGATTCCGCCTGTTTGCGCTTCACAAAGAAACGGTAAATGAAGTAGAGACCCCCCCCGATAAGGAGAATTTCCATGAAGCCGATCCCGCTCCCGCCAAAACCGCCCATGCCGCCGGCATGGCCAAAGCTGCTGAAAAGCATGCCGCCCAGGATGCCCCCCATTGCTCCAAAAGCAAGGCTTTTCCACATACTGGGTTGAGGCGTCTGCGGACTCATGGGTGATGCCGGGGCGACAGATTGCCGCGATGGCGATGCCGGCGTGGAAGACCTGCTCGGTGCGCTGAAGGATCGCGAGCCGCGGCTTCCGGAAGACCCTCCCCCACCAACTCTCGCGAGGGCGTCAATTTCCAGTATCCATATGAAAAAAAATAAACATGTGAAAATGACCAGCGCCATTTTCTGCCGTTTTTGCGTACACATATAAAGCGACCTCCTTCTTTGTAAAATCAAATCTTACACGTAATTTTCCGGGGCATTATGATGGTATTTGAACCTCCTGTCAACTCTTCCTTTCCAATTCATTTTGTTTTTTTCGAACAGATGGTGTATGAAAAGACCATATTTGATTATATGAAAAATCCGGAGGTAACGGCGTTGGATGCACACCTGAACGGGAAAATCGGCATCGTGGCGGACATGATTGTGAAAGCCAGGGATGTGGTCGTGTTTACGGGAGCCGGAATCAGCACGGAATCGGGAATTCCCGATTTTCGCAGCCCCGGAGGAATATGGACGAAATTTGATCCGGAAGATTTTACCATCGACCGGTTTCTCTCCAGTCCGGAGACGAGAAAGAAACAGTGGCGCGTTCTTCTTGAAGGCGGATTGATTGCCGATGCGGAGCCGAACCGGGCGCATCTTGCCGTCGCCGAGCTGGAAAAGATCGGCAAGCTGACCTGCGTCATTACCCAGAATGTGGACAATCTCCATCAAAAGGCGGGAAATTCGCCGGAGAAAGTATTTGAACTGCACGGCAATATGAGGTGGTTGAGGTGCATGGGCTGCGACCTGCGCTACTTCATGGAAGAAATGGTGGAAAAATACCGGTCCGGGGAGGATATTCCGGCATGTGAAGAATGTGGGGGAATTCTAAAACCCGATGTGGTCTTCTTCGGTGAGCTTTTGCCGACAACGACACTGAAACAGGCGACCTTCCTTGCAACGCGCTGTGATCTTTGCATTGTCATAGGGTCGTCGCTGGTAGTGTATCCTGCGGCTTCCATTCCCATGTATGCCAGGAATTCGGGCGCGAAGCTGGTGATCATCAATAACACGCCAACGCCCTGCGACAATGCGGCGGACCTTCTCATTTATCATTCCGCCGGGGAAGTTATGGAAAAAATACTGGAAGAGGTGAAGAGAAGACTTTAGACGCGAGGGTCCCCGATGCCGAATATATCCGAAATGAAAACAGAAAGGTTGAGGCTGATTCCTCTGAATTTCGATAGCATCAACCCCGATGATCATCAGAAGATTGAACAAAAGCTGGGTCTGCAACTGGCCAGTATGATTCTCGGTGAACAGATTGACAGGGAAATAAAAGCGGCCATGAGAACGTCGCTGGAAAATGTCATCAGAGACAAGACAGAGAACCAGTGGTTTCTTGACTGGCAGAGCGTCCTGATCATTTTAAAAGGGGAAAGCGTGATTGTCGGGGGTTTCTGTTTCCAGATGCGCCCGGATAAAGACGGGCATGTGCAGATCGGCTATATGATCAGACCGGAATACCGGAACTTCGGATATATGACTGAGGCTCTGAAAAAGGGGATCGAATGGATACTCGAACGCCCCCGTATCACATGCCTGGTTGCGGAAACGACGAAATCCAACCTGCCGTCCCACCGGGTTCTGAAAAAGGCGGGCATGACGGTATATAAAGAAACGGAAAGAAGTCTCTGGTGGAGGCTGAATAAATGTGCCGGATCATCCGAAATATAAAACCCGATAGAAAGAAGGTATGACAGAATGTCAAAACGAGAATATCCCGATCAACCCGTCGTCGGGGTCGGCGCCGTTGTGATCAAAGACGGGAAAGTCCTTCTGGTGAAAAGGGGGATTGCGCCAAGCAAGGGGATGTGGGCGATCCCGGGCGGCTCCCTGAAGCTGGGCGAGACGTTGCAGGAAGGGGCGGAGCGGGAAATCCTGGAGGAAACGGGAGTGGTCGTCAAGGCCGGGAATCCCTTCTACTCTTTCGATTTTTTTGAGCGGGATGATAACGGCCGGATCCGTTTTCATTATGTCATTGTGGATATGATGGCAGACTATGTAAGCGGTGATGTCCAGGGGGCCGATGATGCCCTTGAAGCCAGGTGGGTGTCACCGGAAGAACTGAACGATCTGGTCGTATCTAAAAATACCCTTAACATTCTGGAAAGCATGAGATTTATTCATTAATATTTTTATGAGGAGACATCATCATGAAGGTCGTCTATCACCAGGATTTCAATCAGTCGTACTGTTCTGATCCAGCCGCTGCACCCGGAAGGATAGAAGCCGTTGTCAAGGCGATCCGTAACAGGGTCGCCTTTGTAGAGGCGATTCCTGCCGGTGAAGAGGACATTGCCGCCGTGCATACCCAGTCCCATATTAAAAGGGTAAAAAGTGAAGGGATTTTTGATATCGCCGCCCTGGCCGCAGGGGGCGCCATCCAGGCGGCAGAGATCGGCCTCGCAGAGCCCTGTTTTGCCCTGATACGGCCGCCGGGGCATCATGCTTCCGAGGGAAGCGCATGGGGGTTCTGTTATTTCAACAACATGGCTGTCGCCATCGAGAAGCTGAAGCGTGAAAACCGGATACAAAACGCCCTTATTCTGGACATCGATCTTCATTTCGGGGATGGGACCGTCAACATCCTCGACGGGAGCGGATACGTGACCATCCATAACCCATCGGCGTCTCATCCCGAGGCGTATCTGAAGAGCGTCAAAGATTTCCTCTTTTCATTGAAAGCCGATATTATAGGCGTTTCCGCCGGTTTTGACAATCATGTCGATGATTGGGGAGGGCTTCTCTCCACGGATGATTACAAAGAGATCGGAAGGCTGGTGAAAAAAGCAAGCATGATACATGGAGGCGGATGTTTTGCAATCCTGGAGGGGGGCTATAATCACAGCGTCCTGGGACAGAACGTGATGGCCTTTATCGAAGGGATGGGGGGAGCGTAAAAAAAGGGAGGCAGGTTATTTCAATCTGCCTCCCTTTTTTTAGGTGTTTACTGAATCAATAGCCCATTTTTTTCATGAAGCCTTGTCCTTCCAGAGGCTTTCTTTCCACAAGCTGTCCGACCTTTACTCTTTTGACAGCCTCCGGTTTGCCGTCGATCATGGTCCACGAACTGTCCGCCTGAATCTGGTCCGTCACGGTGAGTTCAACGGGCAATTTGAACATGTTGCATGTGATGGTCTTCTTATTGGTTACGGGGTCTTCGTCCTCCATCTCTTCAAAGGTGTAAGCAATGAGCTGTGATCCCGGTTTCAATCCCACCTTCTCGCCGATATTCACGCTGGCCACTCTCTCCTTGCCGTCAGGGCTGGTCCTCAATTGCCTTACGTAACCTTTGACGGTGAACCATTTGGAAAGTTTCGGCCTGGAATCTTCGAGTCCCTTGGATGCCGCCTTCTTGATACCACCGATAAGGGCGTCATAATTGGGGTAGGGAATCTTGCCGATAATATGCTTTCCAATGACCTTATCTGAAAAAAGGATTTCGCCGGTTTCCACATCAAGAATCCTCAGGGTCAACTCGGTGCCGATGTTCCAGCCTTCCTGCGATTCCAGACCCGCCGCCACGGCCGAACCAAGGAGATCCATGGCAAAGCTGCCGCTGCCTCCCTTGTCCAGCCCTTTCCTGGCAGACTGATAGCTTTTATAGGTGAGGTCCACGTTATTGACGGAGCCGGTGATGATGAATTTTACCCCTGCCAGTTTCCCGAGCCTGACCAGGGTGTTCTCATCCGTGAGCCCGGAGCGCTGAAACTTCTGCTCGGAGAAGATCTTTTCCATTTCCTTTCTCGTATAGACCTTTGCGCCGCCCATATTCACCAGATTGTCCATGACGCCGTCTTCAACACTTTCAGAGAGCTTTGCAGTCACCTGCCTCTGAGTTACTTCAGCGTTTCTCTGAAAACTGCTCTGTTCCTTTGATCCCCAGACGACCCCCGCGCCTCCCGGAACGACGCCCACGGCTGCACCGCCGACGGCCGTTCTCTGGCCGGAGCCCTGAACGTTGGACTGAACCACGTTGGCGTAATCAAAGGTGGAGTTGTTGGTAAAGTTCACCACGGCAACCCTCGGGAAAACGGACTCATAGGATGCCTTGCATACTTTGGGCACCACCTCTTTCGGCCCTTTATCAATGGGGTATGATGTGGGATCGACTTTTGGAACGGTCGCACAGGCGGTGAAAAAGAATAAAACGATGAACAGGAATACATATTTTCTTAACATGCCTTTAAACCTCCTTATTTCTGGTAATCCAACGTGATGGAATAGGGCGAAAAATTCACGACGTTGAAGTTTCCTTTCTGTTTAATACTGTTGGCCAGATAGATGCTGTTTTCCGGATAGCTGACCACAAACTCTCCCATCTTTTTTTCTTCCACGCCTGTTACCCAGACGATATTCTGGAATATCCCCTTGACATCCATGTTTGTATCCAGGTCGGCCACACCGTTGACCTTGACAAAAATCTTCTTCACATTGCCCTGAATGTAAGAAGCAACCTTGTCGAGAATTTTTGGGGCCAATTTTTCCGCCAGATCCTTGAGGCCTTCGGCAGTTGCGTCTTCAACGTTATTGGCAAGCCCTTTGCCGCTTTCCGTTCCTGCCGTGAGGACTTCCATTTTGCCTGTTTCGTTGTTTTTTGCGACGATACGATAGGTGAGTCTGACCGTTACATTATTGAACGGCATGGAGAGGCCGTAACCGATATCCTCCCCCTTTTTGGTCGAAATGGTGTAGTCGATTTTTCCGATGATGATGACATTGGAAAGGAATTTATACATCATGCTCCGGACGGCGAGGGTGCTTCCGCTCTTAACGGCCTTTTCGATCTCCGTGGCGTCCACGGCCTGTGTCGGAGCGACGTCTGTCACCTTGTAATTCTGGTCCGTGAGTTTTCCGATCAGGGTTTCCGACAGGATATTGGTTTCCTCGAATTCATCCCCCTGCTTTCCCGGTTTTCTTGCGGGGATAAATACGGCGATTGAATTGTTAAGGGCGAGGGCGGAGACCGCTTCCTTGGCCTTTGAAGCTTCGATGCAGGCCCTGATTTTCACCACAACGGTGTCTTTCTTATTGACCTGATCAAGGACATTGTAACTCTTGACAACTCCCCGGACCTTTGTCTTTATGGCATCGTCAACAAGGGTAAAATTCTGAACCATGCTCTGCGCCTTGACTTCCGTGCCCACCGTCTGTTCGATGGCGGCCCATTTTGCCCTGGCAACGGCTTCCGTCTTGGCGGAGGGGATGTCGTTGTTGACAATGGCTGCTTCCCCTTCCGTGTTTACGCATGTTTCCTGAGAAAGGCCGGCGGGTATATTGAAGAAACTGACCAGCAGGAAAATAAGGACCATGATTATTTTACGCATTGTATCTTTACCTCCCGGTTTGACTGAGAGCTTTGAAAAACACGCGTCTCGCCATTGCGTGCAGAACGAAGCAATCTCATAAGCGTTTGATAATTCACAAGATTGCCACGGCGCGGAGCGCCGTGCAATGACCAGTTGGATAAACTTTCAGAGGTCTCAAATTCTGAGAATTTGGAAGACATAATACTGGAAAGGATGCCCTTTGTAAAGGTTAAATGTACATCACTTTCCGATGCAGAAGGTGGAGAAAATTCTGTCCAGCACCTCATCGTTCGTCGTCTTTCCCGTGATTTCATCCAGACAGTCGAGGGCTTCCCGGACATCGAATGCGGCAAACTCCGGAGACAGTCCCGCAAGAATGGTGTCTCCGGCCTTTATCAGGAGTGTCGATGTTTTTTCAATAGCCGTTTTATGACGGATATTGGTGACGATATAATCCGGGGCATGATCCACGGGACCGCTCAGGACGAGGGATCGGATGGAATCTTTCAGTTCGGGTATCCCGTCGCCGAATTTGGCGGATATCTCAAGCGGAGGCGGAACCTCGCCGGGAAGGAGACGCTTCAAATCTTTATCATCAAGGACGCGGGGAAGATCCGTCTTGTTGACGACGGGAAGCAGTTTTTTTGTCAGGTTTTCTTTAATAAGTTTAATGTCGTCGCTTTTGAGGGCTTCACTGCCGTCAAGAACGACGATGACGATGTCCGCCGCCGCCAGTTTTTCTCTGACCAGACGGATTCCCTCTTCCTCAATAAAGTTTTCCGGTTTCCTGATCCCCGCCGTATCGGTGAGTCGGACGGGTATGCCCCCGATGTTGATCATCTCCTCGATGAAATCCCGCGTGGTTCCCGGTACAGGCGTTACGATGGCCCGTTTTTCACCCAGCAGCCTGTTTAAAAGGCTTGACTTTCCCACATTCGGTCTTCCCGTGATCACGGCGCTGACGCCGTCTTTGAATATTTTCCCTTCCCGGTACGTTGATGCGAGGGCATGGAGGTCGTGAACGATGGATTGAAGTGTGTCTGCAATCCCGGAAGCATCCATGACGTCAACGTCATCATCGGAAAAATCGATGGAGGCTTCAAGCGTGGCGAGTATGTCAACGACGGCACAGTGAATGGCTCCGATTTTCCCCGCCAGATTGCCTTTAAACTGGGATACGGCCAGTTCAAGCCCCGTTTCGGTTTTTGCCGTGATCATGTCGAAGACGGCTTCCGCCCGGGAGAGATCAATGCGGTTGTTTAGAAATGCCCTTTTGGTAAACTCGCCGGGCTCGGCGAGACGGGCGCCTGCCCGTATGACCTCGGTCAGAACCGTCTGTAAAATGACGGTGCCGCCGTGACAGTTGATCTCCAGTGTGTCTTCTCCGGTATGGGAATGGGGTTTCGAAAAAAGGGAGACGAGAACCTCGTCAATCACGCGGCCCGTTTCGGGAGTGACGAGGTCTCCGTGATAAAGGTGGTGGGTTTTGAAAACGTCGGTCTTTGTTGATGGCCGGAAAAGAAGGCGGGCGATGTCCTTTGACTTTGGGCCGCTGACCCGGATAATACCAATTCCTCCCATGCCGGGGGGCGTCGCTATGGCCGCAATGGTATCTTCCAACCCTATCCCTTCCTGGCAGGCATAATCACAATCTTTCTGTAATCTCCTTCACCCCGACTTTTGGTTAACAGCATGGAATCGTTTTGCAGGGACAGATGGATGATGCGGCGGTCATGGGCGTTCAAATGGCTTAAGGTGACGGATTTTTTTGTTTTTTTCACTTTGTCGGCAAGTTTTCCCGCCATGGCGACGAGGGATTCTTCCCGTCGCTTTCTGTAGGCTTCAGTATCGATGATGACCATTTTCCGATTGTTTGAGAACCTGCCTGACGCCTTGTTCACGATGTACTGAATGGCGTCAAGATTCTGGCCGCGCTTCCCGATGAGGAGACCGCTGCCGTCGCCCTGGATGTTCAGGATGACAGCGTCCGGCGTCTCTTCAACGATGATGGGGCACTGAAGATTCATCCGCTCAAGTATCCCCTCGAGGAGATTTTTAACCCTGACGGCAAAATCTCCGTTTTCGGATTCGTCAGCCTGAACGGGCCAGGGCTGCGTCGAAATCTCAGGGGCGATGTTTTGAATCGGCGCCCTCGGATGTTCCGCCGGCATGTCGATGGTCATATCGATTGACATGATATTTGCTTTGATTTTTGCTTTTTTTGACCCCAGAATTCCGAGGAATCCCGTTGAGCCGTCGGAAATGATTTCTATATTGAGTTTCTCTCTCGGTACGTTGAACTGACTGCAGGCCTTCTCAATGGCATCATCAATGGTTTTTCCTTCAATTTCAAGAGATTGCATGTTTGTTACCTCTTAAGATGGTCGTTTGTTGATATAGTATTGCTGGCCGATGCTCAGGATGTTTTGAAATAACCAGTAAAGAACCAGCCCTGATGGAAAGTTCAAAAACATAAATGTAAAAACCACGGGCATCATTAACATTATTTTCTGTTGCATCGGTTCACCGGCAGGAGGGCTCATTTTTTGCTGGATGAACATGGTGGCGCCCATGAGTATGGGTAATGGGCCAATGGCAAAGCCGCCTATTACAGGAAACAATAATGGAATGTGTCCAAAGAGCGTATCAGGCGCCGACAGATCCTGAATCCACCACATAAACGGGGCATGGCGAAGTTCGATTGCATACAGGAGCGTCTTGTAGAGCCCGAAAAACACAGGGATCTGAATAACCATGGGGAGGCATCCCCCCACAGGGCTTACTTTATGGGTTTTATACAGCGCCATGGTCTCCTGGCCGATCTTCGTCTTGTCGTTTTTATACTTCTCCCGAAGTTCGGCAAGCTTCGGCTGGAGTTTCTGCATGTCCTTCATGGATTTGTAACTCTTGTTCCCCAGAGGCCAGAAGATAATCTTGATCAGGAGGGTCAGGATGATGATGGCAACGCCGTAATTGTGAACAAACTTGTACAGAAACTGCATTGAAACAAGAAGCGGCATGGCGAGCCACTTCAACCAGTCGCCGAAGTCAATGGCATTTTCAAGCCCCACGCCCTGGGCTTTGAGGAGATCATGATCCTTCGGCCCGAGATATAATGAATAGCTGAACAAACCGGCCTGACCGGGGGGGATAATATTCTGAGGCCCCTTCAGGCTTGCGGTCACCATGTTCCGGGCGTCTTTCGACAGCGCGATGCTCGTCAGTGCGGGGTTTTGAGAAATCAGGGACGCGATGAAGTATTTGTTCTCAAAACCTCCCCAGGCGACATCGGGGCCGAGCAACTTCGCCGGCTCCATCTTGTTGACCTCGTAGCGGTCAATGCTCTTTGAAATGAAAGAAAGGGGGCCTTCATGGGTGTAGCTGTCCGTCTCCACCTTGGGATCAACAAACTGATGCCAGGCAAGAAGTGGGCTCTGGTTTATGGGAAAACCGGCAAGATTATGGACCTTGATCTCAAGATCGAAGACAAATTTCCCCGGATGGAACGTATAGGTTTTTTCCACCTTTATTGAATTGGGATAGGAAAGGGTAAAGGTCAGTTGGCGGCTATCCTCGGTGTTTGTAAGGTCGAGAGACTTCATGTCCGCCGAAAACAGGCTGTCGGGCAGGATATCGATATTCGATTCCGGAAACGTCACGGTCAGGGGGCGCGGCATCCCATCCGTAACGTGGACCAATTCAATGGGATCAGAATCTTTGTTGAGGGTTTTACGATAATTCTTCAGTTTGAAGGATTTAAGGGCGCCGCCTCTTGTCGTGAAGGTAGCTGAATAGAAAGGGGTTTCAACAGGAATATCGATTTCATTCCCTGTGGCTGGCCGGGATAAAGTGGTCCTTGACGCGGCGGGTTTTACCGGCCCGGCGACGGTTTCCTTTACGACCGCCTGTTTCGGATCGACGGTAGTGGCCGCCTGTTGAGCCGGCTCCGGTTGTTTTTTAACGGATTTTGGTGCAAAAAATATCTGCCACGCAAAAATGACAACTAATGAAAGGACTACGGCAAGAAGTGACTTCTTGTCCATTAAATACCTCCTGGTTTTTACGTCTCGAATTATTTGACGGGATCATATCCGCCGGGGTGAAAGGGATGACACCGTAAAAGCCTCATCACGCCAAGAAAAAGACCTCTGAAGGGCCCGTGTTCCCTGATTGCGGTTATCGCATATTCGGAGCATGAAGGATGGAAACGGCAACAGGGGATAAAAAGGGGGGATATACAGATCTGGTAAAATCGGACCGGTATGATAAATAATTTTCCCAGAATTTGTATCATCATGTAATCAAACCTCTGTTTTTATTAAGAGCCTTTTCAATTCCCGACATACGTCCTGATAGGTCAGGGCATGGGCATTTTTTTTTGCCATGATCACGATATCCTGTGAGGACAGAAGCCCGGGCTTGTTCAACCTGAAAAACTCTCTTAAGAGACGTTTAATTCTGTTTCTCTGAACAGCATTCCCTACTTTTTTGGTAACCGTTATCCCCAGCCTGCTGTTCCCCTCCTGATTCCGGCATGCGATGACGGTGAAATGCCTTGAATAGCTCCGCACCCCTTGCTCGTATATGGTCAAATAATCTCTTCTTTTACAAATTCTTTCGTGCCTGCCAAAGGATTGTTTTTCCATGGCCTCCTAATTTTCTTAGGCTATACGGTAAGCCGTTTTCTGCCCTTGGCCCGCCTTCTGCTCAAGACCAGCCTGCCTCCCCTGGTGGACATTCTGACGAGAAAGCCGTGGGTTCTTTTCCTTTTCGTATTGCTGAAATTTGTCAGGTTCTTTTTCATTTTTGGACCCCGGTTAAGTTAATAAGGGCACTCATTAACCATAACCATATCTGTTTGTCAAGGCTAAATTGGATTAAGAAGACCTTGACATATGATTGCCTTCCTTCTAAATAAAAAAATCATGGCAGATACAACAGCTTCCCCCATCGACCGCAAACCTTACCGCTGGATCGTCTTTAGTGTTGCCTTCGCTGTTTTCATGGTGCGGCTGGACGGCTATATCGTCAATATCTCCATGCCCGCGATCGCCCGCCATTTTCATGTAGGGACAAGCGAGGCCTCCTGGGTCGTTCTGTCTTATCTTCTTGTCATGACGGGCAGCATGCTTATCTTCGGGAAACTGGGCGACCGCATCGGCCTCAAGAAAATTTTTATTTCCGGATATGTCTGTTTTACTGCCGGATCCTTGCTCTGCGGCCTTTCTCCCAACATTTATATCCTGGATGTGGCGCGTGGCATCCAGGGCATCGGCGGGGCCATGATGATGACGGGCGCCTTCGCCGTCATTTCCCATTACCTTCCCGAGGCCATTACCGGATGGGCCTTTGGGTTGTGTTCCCTGGCCAATTCCCTCGGCATCATGGTGGGCGCCCCCCTCGGAGGGATCATTACGGGGTTTTTCTCCTGGCAATGGATATTTCTCGTCAACATCCCGGTGGGTGTCGCCGCCGTTCTGATTGCCCGGAAAGCCCTGCCGGACGAGAAACCCGCTGGAACGACCGCAGAGAAACGGCATTTTGACGTGATCGGTTCGGCCCTCAGTTTCATCGCTCTTTCGACCCTTGTCTACGGCTTGAGCATGGGCCAGGAATGGGGATGGGACTCGCCGGTCATCCTGGCTGCGCTGGCGATTGCCGCCCTGGCGTCGGGCGCCTTCATCTACAGGGAGATGACGTGCGCCGATCCGATTCTTAATTTTAAACTCTTCAAAAACAGAGACTTTGCCTTCGCCATCCTGACGACCCTGCTTGCCGTCATGCTTCTGGCGGGGGGGAACTTTCTTCTGCCCTTCTACCTGGAACTCGTCAAGGGACTGGAGACGGAAAAGGTCGGCTTTATCATTCTGATTTACTCCCTCGTCTATATGCCCATCGCGCCGTTTTCGGGGCGCCTGTCGGACAGGATCAACCCGCGCATCATCTGCGCCTCCGCCATGTTCATGGGGCTTATCGCCTGCCTGGTCTTTGCATTCAGCCTTTCCATGCCCGGTCTGGCGCCTGTCGTGATCTATCTCATTCTGCTCGCCGTAACGTACAGCCTGTTCTTTCCCTCCAACAACCATTTTGTCATGAGCCTGGCGCCCCGTGAAAGTCAGGGAGCCGCCTCGGGCCTCTATTCGACGGCCATGAACGTGAGTATGGTTTTAGGCATCTGTCTTTTTGAAGGCGTTTTTTCCTACGCCCTGCCCGAAGGCGTTTCCCTGAAACACGCTTCCCCTGACCAGGCCGCTTCTATCGCCGGCCTCCTGACGGATGCCTTTCGTGTCGCCTTTATCGTCGGCAGCGTTGTCTGCCTTCTGGCCTTTGTTTTTTCCTTGTTTACCGGCCGAAAGTCTTCGGGACTGGATAAATAATGATATTGACAGCCTTTTCCCAAGTATTCCTTTTTACGGGCGAAATCCTTTTCGGCTTCCGGAATGAACTCGATCTTACAGGTCATATGTCTTCTTGATGTCGTTCCAGGGTACGTTTGATACGCGGTTATAATCTTTGAGCCTCTCTTCGATCATGTCGGCTATTTCGTAATGTTCCATCAACTCCTCCATCCTGCTGAGGGTTTCATACTTCTTTGCAGGCAGAATCACAAAATTGACTTCATTGTTTTTCAGCACGTAAAGGGGTTCCTCAGATTCGGATATTTCCCTGAGGACCTTGGTTAACTCCCGTTGAAGCCTGGTCACGGGTATCATATGATTTGTGTCCACGATCATATATCATTCTCCTTAAAATCGTTTGTATAATTATACAAACGATTTTCTAATTCTCAATATCAAATTCGCTTTTCCACCAATCCATCAGACAAAAACAAGTTTGATCCAGGGGCGGTTCATCCCCACGCCTGTGGGGAACACACTTCTTCTACTATCATAAAATTATTAGGTAAATTTCACACTTAAGTTGCCACCGGAAAAATGTGCCACTTTTTGCCGTTTTTTCTTCACTTGCATAGCTCTGTCCCAAAGATAGGAGGCTCCATAGGTACAAGCCAATCGGCAGCGCTCAACTCGATTTTTTTTGGTTCCGAAAGGGGACGGATGGCCATAACAAGCAGCATGGCACGGATATCCCTGTGAAGCACACGCCCGTTTTCTTCGGAGGCATTCAAAATATACATAAGCCGGAGTTCTTTGTCGTAGTTGGAAGATACTTTCTGTTTTGCGTTTTCCCAACGGGAATACGTTTCCGGCTCCATAGAAAGCGCTTCAGCCATATCCTTGCTTCTTAATTTCAGCTCTTTGCGGAGAAATTTTACCTCATCTCCCGACAGCATCTCTTCCTTACAGATGAGAGCTCTGGCAATAACCAGGTGCAGTCCCTTAATACTGGGAATGGAAACCGTTTCTTCACCGCATTCGAGACATCTGTATTGAACAATGCCAAAAAGATAAACATTGTCCAATCCACACTCCGTGTAGTGATACGGTTCATTCCTGATAATTTCCATATCATTCCTGCATTTCCAGCACTTATCCATCTTATGTTCCTCCCAGAACCGTGATTACGAGCAGATTGCTTTCATTAACAATTGCCGTAATCACCACACCCCTATCTCCATCGAGATCATGCCCCTTCACTTTACAATGATATTCCCCGTTTGGTTTTAACTCAATTTCTTCAACCTTGCCCGTTTCAAGGATATAGACAACGTCCTGAGTCGTGTATCCTCGCAGAGTCATCTGCTCTCTGGCATGCTTTGTAAAAGCCAGGATTCCCCGGCTTGTGTTTTCAAGAATTGATCGAATAAGAGATGAAGCGCTTTCCGGATTCAAGTCGGGCATCCGATATATCCTTTCCACAAATGGTGATGCTTGTCAAGAGAATTGATATTAAATCAATAGCTCTATGAATAAGCCCTTTATTAAGATGAATAAATTGATTATATGTCAATTACCTTTAATGTGGTTATTGTCCGACGGCGTTTTGTTCTCCGGTAAGAACGAAACCAGCTTGATCCCATCCATTTCCACCGGGATGCGCCGGTTGGCCCCCAGAGTCATGAAGTCGAATCCCGATTCAGTATTGGTGCTCCAGGCCATCACGGCGTTGCCCTCTTCGATTCCTTTTTCGATATGTTCCCAGATCATCTCCCGCACCCGCCGTCACCAACCCAGACCAGTAGGCATCCAACCCTTGATGCCAATGTAACCGCCGCATGGGACACCCGCGTCCCCGGCTCCAGCATCAGGCAGGCGACACCGCCCACGGGAACATGGGTGCGAACGCCGGTTTTATCGACAACGACAAAAGCGCCATCAAGCACGTCAAGATTACCTTTCTCTGTAAAGATGATGGAAACCCTGTCTTTTATAGGGATCGGTTTGAGAGGGGGTAGAATTGGTTCACTCACCTTGTTCATCCTCCTTCGCAGAGATTCTTTCCATTACCTAATTCATTACCTATATTGATAGTTATTACCTAATTCCCGGTTCTATGCCATTCTGCATTTCTACCCCGGCCCAGACATTCAATCGCCCCTTGAGTCTGAAGATCTTTGAGTACCCGTCGTATCATATCAATACCAACGCCGGGACATTTCTGCAGGATATCGGCGACGCTGAAATTGCCGGAAAAACCATTGACTGCATCATGAACCATTTTTGTTTTTTCACCTCTTGGTTGCGGCAACCTGTCCAACCTTTCTTCAAATTCTTTGTAAGCGCTCTTGAGGATGAAACAGACAAAGTTGATATAATGCCAGGGGTCGTGTTTCCCGCGCGGGAGGCGACCCACGGCGGGGCATGGGGTGGTCATTGACGGGGTGTTTCAATCCACGCCTCCGCGCGGGAGGCGACGGCAAACACATCTAAGTAGATTCAAGGGGATCATGTTTCAATCCACGCCTCCGCGCGGGAGGCGACGCGCTCCTGTGTCGAGATCGGCCACGGAATCAATGTTTCAATCCACGCCTCCGCGCGGGAGGCGAC
>JBAWYD010000008.1:0-36384 GCA_037143735.1 Deltaproteobacteria bacterium | reverse complement strand
TTTTGGTAGTCCCACGGGGAGTTGAACCCCGGTTTCCGGCGTGAGAGGCCAGCGTCCTAACCACTAGACGATGGGACCATGTCTGGGTAACCGTGAAGGGAAATTCATTAGTCAATCAGCAATAAAAAGTCAAGGCCAAAATCAGGTATTGCGCTTCAAGTATTCAATCGCCCGGTTGATTCTTTTAATAACCCGATCCTTTCCCAGGGTGGTCATGACCTCATCAATGCCGGGACTGACGGTTTTGCCCGTCAGAGAAATCCTTAATGGCTGAGCGATTACTTTAAGATGGATGCCTCTTTCCCCTGCCATTGTCCGCAGGAAATCCTCAATGCCTTTTTTCGTATAATCCTGCAACAGAGGGATGCCCTCGGCCACTGCGGAAAGATGGTCCGCGAATTCCGCTTTTAAAAATTTTCCTGCCGCGTCCTCGTCATAATCCAGGTCATCGTCGAAATAGAAACGGCTCATTTCAGCCAGTTCCGCCAGGGTCCTTGCCCTGGGTTTGAGGTCCGTCACAATCTTCAGGAGAAATTCCTGATCCGATGTATCCAGTTTGAGACTTTCCCAGAAAAACATGGTCTCCTGAACGAGTCTCTCTGCGGAGCATTCCTTGATGTAGTGCTGATTCAACCAGAGAAGCTTGTCCGGATTGAAGACGGCAGCGGATTTTCCGACAGACTCGAGGGTAAAGACACGAATCAGTTCATCCGGAGAAAAAATTTCCTGATCTCCGTAAGACCAGCCGAGCCGGACCAGGTAGTTGATAACAGCCTCGGGAAGGTAACCCATTTCCTTGTAGGCCATGACCGATGTGGCCCCATGACGCTTGCTCAGTCTTGCCTTATCGGAGCCCATGATCATGGAAACGTGACCGAATTGGGGAACCTGATAACCCAGCGCCTCGTAGAGAAGAATCTGTCGAGGCGTGTTGTTAAGGTGGTCGTCCCCCCTGATCACATGTGTGATATTCATCTGGGCGTCATCAACCACCACTGCGAAATTGTACGTGGGATATCCATCGTGCCTTTCTATGATCAGATCATCCAGTTCTTCATTATTGAAGGTGACCACGCCCTTAACCAGGTCGCGTACGGTTGTCGTGCCATCCCCGGGACAGCGGAATCGTACCACAGAATTTGCCGATCTGGAAAGATTCTTGTCCCGGCAGGTACCGTCATACTTTGGTTTTTTCCCCACGGCGAGGGCTTTTTTCCTTTTCTCCTCCAGTTCTTCGGGAGTACATACGCAGCAATACGCCTTTCCGTCATCGAGGAGCTTTTGAACCATGTCTCTGTGAATCTCAACACGTTCTGCCTGAAAAAATGGTCCTTCGTCCCAGTTGAGTCCCAGCCATGTCATGGCATCGAGGATTGCTTTTGTTGATTCCTCCGTCGAACGAAGTTGATCGGTGTCCTCGATTCTCAATATGAATCGTCCGTTACAGTGTCTGGCGTAAAGCCAGGCAAAAAGAGCCGTTCTGGCGCCGCCGATATGTAGAAATCCCGTGGGTGACGGGGCAAAGCGCGTTCTGACTGTTTCATTTCCGGTCATTGATGTCTATCCTGGCGTTTATTTTACTGCCCCCTTATAGGGTGGCCTTTATCCTTTTGTCAAGACGCATTTCCCGGAAATGCTTTCCATCCGGCGTCGTATCGCATGTGCCCGGCTCTGCAGGCAGGGAACGATGCTTTCGCCATGGAAAAAGGAATAACGGTGTGTTATATAATTTGCTGCGCCCCGGACGAGTCATTTTTCAACGCCCCGGCAAATATAAAAATGTTCTTGACAATAACAACAATTTATAATCTACTTTCATACTTTGCAACTATGGATAAATTAAATATTGAAAATTTATCTTTCAGGTGAACTGTGAAGATTAATGTCAGCCATATTCCGGAAGACGGACTGAATCTTCATTTTGATAAGGATGGAAAATGGTTTCGCAATGTTCTGACAGAAGAGGAGAAAACGGAACTTTCCCTGCAGAGTGCCGATGTAGTCTGTTCCGTCAAAAAACTCAAAGAAACCATTTTCATTGAAGGAAATATAGAAACGATAATTACCACGATCTGCAGCCGGTGTCTTGAGGTTACGGGTTTCCCGATAAAGAGCAGTTTCAGATATACGATTATTCCGGCTGAGAGGCAGTTCAAGGAAGAGCAGGAATTAAGTTCCGAAGACCTTGAATACAGTTGTTATGAGAACGATCTGATTGATTTAGATGCCATGCTCTTTGAGCAGATCATGTTGCAGATTCCCATGAGGGTCCTATGTAAGGAAACATGCAAAGGTCTGTGTCCCCATTGTGGGAAAGATTTAAATACGACAAGCTGTGATTGTCGCACTGAATTTATAGACGAGAGGCTGGCCGTTTTAAAAAAGCTTAAGAAGGAAGAGTGATTATGCCAAATCCAGTAAAAAGACATTCAAGAACGAGAAGAAACAAGAGACGATCCCATGATTTCCTAAAACCTGTTCTCGCGTCGTCATGTCCCCAGTGCCGTGAACCGAAGCTGCCCCATCGCGCATGTTCCAACTGTGGAACGTACAGAGGGCGACAGGTAGTTCCCATTGAAAAGATTTCATAAATCCTGACACATGGACATCGGGGATGCTCATCGGGCGATCTGAGACTATGGGACTTGAAGGAAAAGTGGCCCTGATTACCGGGGCATCAAGAGGAATCGGTCGGGCAGTCGCTATCAGACTTGGATTGCAGGGCGCCTTTGTTTATATCAACTACGCTCAGAATGAAGCTGCCGCCCTGGAAACCCTCCGGGTGATCAGAGAAGGCGGATCTGAAGGCAAGACATGCCGTTTTGACGTCTCAGACTTCAAGGAAACCCAGTGTGCGATTAAAGATATGGCAGGAGAAAAAGGCCAGGTAGATATTCTGGTCAACAATGCCGGTATATCCGTCGTTGGCCTGTTGCCCCGTATGGAAGAAAAAGACTGGGATCGCGTGATCGACACAAACCTGAAAGGGGCCTTTAACTGTTGCAGGGCGGTCAGCCGCTATATGATAAAGCGGCGTTCAGGAAGAATTGTTAATCTTACCTCCGTGATCGCCGAGGCTGGAGTTGCCGGTCAGGTGGGATACGCCGCGTCCAAAGCGGGTATCATAGGGCTCACGAAATCCCTGGCGCTTGAGCTGGCGTCAAGAAACATCTGCGTCAATGCCGTATCTCCGGGCTTGATCGAAACCGATATGACGGCTCATCTGATAAAAGAGCATCAGAAGTCCATTATACATCAGATTCCCCTGGCGAGATTTGGCAAACCGGAGGATGTGGCGGGAGTCGTCGCTTTCCTGGTTTCAGAGGATGCCGGCTATATCACGGGGCAGGTGATTCGTGTAAACGGCGGTCTCTATATATAGAGAAGAGTAGCTACAATAACGTGAATACAAGGAGGAGGGGTTTTCATGAAACTCGAAGAAAGGGTCATAGAGATTATTATGGAGCAACTGGATGTTACAAAAGAAGAATGCATTCCGGAAGCTTCTTTCATAGATGATCTTGGTGCCGATTCTCTCGACCTGGTCGAACTGATCATGGAAATGGAGGAAAATTTCGGAATACAAATTGCTGATGAAGAATTGGAAAAAATCCGTACCGTAAAGGATGTCATCGATTTCCTGAAAAGTAAGGGTGTCACGTAATTTGAAAAAAACTCAGAGCGGATGTGTTTCTTTGAAAAGAAGAACGGTTATAACGGGACTTGGTGCGCTGACACCTGCAGGGAATTCCGTCAAGGAAACCTGGCAAAATATCTGCAAAGGCCGGTCAGGAATCGGAAGAATCACAAAGTTTGATTGTACAGGATTCGGAACGAAAATCGCCGGAGAGCTGAAAAATTTTGATGCCCTTGCATTTGTGAACAAAAAAGAACTTCGCCGGCTGGACGACTTCATCATTTATTCTCTGGCCGCCGCGGAAATGGCCATGGTGGATTCAGGGCTCAGTATTCATAAAAACATTGCCGAGCGCACCGGTGTCATTATTGGATCAGCTATCGGAGGGCTGTCAACGCTCGAAAAAGCAAAAGACACACTTCTCCGGGCAGGCCCCCAAAAGATATCGCCCTTTTCCATCCCATCGGCTCTCGCCAACCTTGGGGCCGGCCATGTATCTATCCGGTTTAACACCAGAGGACCCATAAGTTGTGTAACAACAGCCTGCTCATCGGGGACCAACGCCATTGGGGATGCCGCCAGATTGATAACCGGCAATTATGCCGATGTCATGATTGCCGGAGGCGCTGACGCTGCCATTTGTCCTCTCGGCATCGGCGGCTTCAATGCCATGAGAGCGATATCGGTGCGCAATGATGAACCCGAGAAAGCAAGCCGTCCTTTTGACAGAGACCGGGACGGTTTTGTCGTCGGCGAAGGGTGCGGCATTCTCATTTTGGAAGAATTGTCCTTTGCTCTCAATAGGGGCGCCAGGATTTACGCTGAGATCGTCGGCTACGGCTCCACAAGCGATGCGTTTCATATAGCGGCGCCGCCTCCAGGTCATGAAGGAGCCGCGAGGTGCATGCAGGCGGCCCTGAATGATGCGAGGATGAGTCCTCGCGACATTGATTATATCAACGCCCACGGCACAGCAACGCCGCTCAATGATGTTTACGAAACGGAAGCCATCAAGAAGGTCTTTGGCGAGCATTCCGGGAAACTTGCAATAAGTTCAACGAAATCCATGACGGGGCATCTCCTCGGTGGTGCAGGCGGCATTGAGGCTATTTTTTCGGTAAAGTCCATTTATGAAGGGATTGTTCCGCCAACCATAAATCTCGACAACCATGATCCGGCCTGCGACCTCGATTATGTCCCTCATGAAGCAAGGAAGAGAGAAATAAAATCCGCCATGACCAACACGTTCGGTTTTGGCGGAGTCAATGCGGTATTGATATTTAAAAAATTTGATGGACATTAAAAAAACGATGGACAGGATTATCATCGGTTCAGATCACGCCGGGTTTCAACTCAAGGAAGCCATCAAGGAATGTCTTGCCGACATGGCCCTTGCAGTGACCGATGTCGGTACATGCAACGCCGAACCCGCAGATTATCCGGACTTCGGTGTCATGGTGGCTGAAAAAGTCTCTTCGGGTGAATTTGAAAGAGGCATTCTGGTATGCGGCTCCGGTGTCGGAATGACCATTATCGCAAACAAATTCCCCGGCATACGCGCCGTATTATGTCTTGACCAAGAGACGGCTCGCCTGAGCAGGCTGCACAACAATACCAATATCCTGGTCCTCGCGGGCAGGAAAACGGATAAGGTTACAGCGGAAACCATCATCGGGACCTGGCTGAAAACGGCGTTTGAGGGTGGGCGCCATCAGAGACGGCTCGACAAGATCTCGGGAATGGAAACAAAGCTTTACAAATAAAGAAGGCAAGAGCTATTTTCGCAATAATGATATGATGTGGAAATAATTCAAAGCAACAATAAAGGACAGGAGGACAGAACTTCCATGACAATATTAAAGAATGTCGATCCTGACGTCGCTCGTGCCATTCTCCAGGAAACCCGGAGGCAGGCGGGGAAACTGGAGCTGATCCCATCGGAGAATTTCGTGAGTGAGGCCGTTCTTGAGGCTCAGGGTTGTATCATGACCAACAAATACGCAGAGGGTTACCCCGGGAAGAGATATTACTACGGGTGTGAGTATGTGGATGTCGTGGAAGCCTTGGCAATTGAGAGAACCAAGCAGCTCTTCGGAGCCGACCATGTCAATGTCCAGCCTCACTCCGGCACCCAGGCCAATATGGCGGTTTATTTTGCCGTCCTTCAGCCGGGCGATACGATCATGGGTATGGATTTATCCCATGGCGGACACCTGTCCCACGGCAGTCCGGCGAATTTTTCAGGAAAACTTTACAATGTCGTTTTTTATGGCGTTGATAAGAAAACGGAAATCATTGACTTTAACGAAGTGGAGGCCCAGGCGAAGAAGCACAGACCGAAAATTATCGTGGTCGGGGCGAGCGCCTATCCGAGAATCCTGGACTTTGATCGCTTCAGAGAAATCGCAGACGGCGTGGGCGCCGTCATCATGGCGGACATTGCCCATATTGCCGGTCTGGTTGCCGCAGGTATTCACCCTTCCCCGGTGCCGAATTGTGAATTTGTGACCACGACGACCCACAAGACCCTGCGGGGTCCGAGGGGCGGGATTGTCATGTGCAAGGCGGATTTTGCCAAGACTCTGGACAGCCGGGTGTTTCCCGGCAGTCAAGGCGGACCTCTCATGCACATCATTGCCGCCAAGGCCGTGGCCATGAAGGAAGCTCTCTCGGATACGTTCAATTCATACCAGTTACAGATTGTGAAAAACGCAAAAGCTATGGCAGAGACATTGATGGCGGAAGGATTCCGTCTTGTTTCCGGTGGAACAGACAACCATTTGATGCTCGTCGATCTTACGGACAAAGGCCTCACCGGGAAGGATGCCGGGGAAGCCCTGGACCGGGCCGGGATCACGGCGAATAAAAACATGATTCCCTTCGATACGAGAACTCCCATGGTGACCAGCGGCGTCAGAATGGGGACGCCGGCGGTGACAACAAGGGGAATGAAAGAGGATGACATGAGAACCATTGCCCGGCTCATCGCCCATATCCTGAAGGACATCCACGATGAGAATCGGATTCGGGAAGTGAAAAGAGAGGTTTCGTCTCTCTGCGAGCGTTTCCCTCTTTATCGTGAACGGATAGAAAAAGGTTGAATGTGGACAGGAAAAACGATCGTCCGAACTGGGACGAATATTTTATGGATATCGCAGCCCTGGTTTCAAAACGTTCCACCTGCCTGAGGAGGGGTGTCGGCGCCGTCCTGGTCAGGGATAGAAGAATCCTGTCGACGGGCTACAACGGAGCCCCATCTGGCATGCGCCACTGCCTGGATGTCGGTTGCTTAAGGGAACAGCTCAACATCCCCTCCGGGGAGCGTCATGAACTTTGCAGGGGGCTGCACGCCGAACAGAATGCCATCATTCAGGCTGCGTTTCACGGGGTCAGCGTCAATGGTTCAACCCTCTATTGCACCAACCATCCCTGTGTCATCTGCTCGAAGATGATCATCAATGCAGGCATTGTCCATGTTATTGTCCGTGAACATTACAGAGATGATCTTGCTGAGGAAATGTTGAGGGAAGCAACGATCATGGTATCTCAATTATGAAATGTCCTTTTTGCGCAAATGGGGAGAACAGGGTCATCGATTCCCGGATCAGCAAAGATGGCGGGGCCATCCGGAGACGGCGGGAGTGTGTGGCCTGTGGAAAACGTTTTACGACCTACGAGTTCGTGGAAGAAGTCCTGCCCGTGGTGGTCAAAAAGGATGGCAGAAGGGAACCCTTTGACAGAACGAAAATCCGCTCCGGGGTTAAAAGGGCATGCGAGAAACGGCCTATCAGCACTGATGCCATAGAAAGTCTTGTGGAACGGGTGGAGCAGGCATGTCAGGAACACCAGGGAAAGGAAATTCCCTCTTCCGTCGTCGGGGAGAAAGTCATGGAGGAGCTTCAGGAACTTGATGGCGTCGCCTACGTAAGGTTTGCTTCCGTGTACAGGGAGTTTCGTGATGTCACGGATTTCCTGCAGGAGCTCAAGGACTTCCTGAGTGCAAGAAAAGAAGAATCTAAATAAGATCAATCTGTTATGTTTACAGGAATTGTTGAAAGCATAGGGTCCGTAAAGAAAATTACCAGACATGGCGATGATGCCGTTCTGGAAATTGATACGTCCATGAATCTGGACGATGTCAATATCGGCGACAGTATCGCCGTCAGCGGAGCCTGTCTTACGGTGACGAGAAAAGCGGCCAGAACTTTTGCGGCCGACGTATCGGCAGAGACCCTGACCCGTACAAGCCTCAAAATATTAAAGACTGGAGATCCGGTCAATCTGGAAAAGGCCATGCGATTAAACAGTTTTCTGGGGGGACATCTTGTCCTCGGCCATGTGGACGGCCTCGGAAAAATTGTGGAAAAAACAACCAGATCCAACTCAATTCATGTTGGCGTGGAAACGGATACGGATATTTGCCGGTTGATTGTGGAAAAAGGTTCGGTGGCCGTTGACGGCGTGAGCTTAACCGTAAATCGTTGTGAAAAAAATAGATTTTATGTTAGTATGATTCCCCAGACAGCCGCAATGACCACGCTGGGCGTCAGGAAAGTTGGTGACCGGGTTAACATCGAAACAGACATTATCGGGAAGTATGTCGAGAAACTCCTCAATCCCGGCAAGGGAATTGATATGAAATTTCTCGCGGAACACGGATTTCTCAAGTAATAGATGGAAAACGTCCCAGGATTTTTTTATTAATTTAGAAAGAAGGAAAACAGACAAAAATGAGTGTGAGCGCAATTAAGGAAGCCATTGTTGATATTAAAAGCGGCAAAATGGTTATTCTGGTGGATGATGAAGACAGGGAAAATGAGGGCGATCTCTGCATGGCGGCAGAGTTCGTAACGCCGGAGGCCGTAAACTTCATGGCCAGATACGGCAGAGGCCTCATCTGTCTCTCTTTAAATGAAGATTTTGCAGATAAACTGAACCTGAACCCGATGGTTTCTGATAATCGCTCCCGATTCGGGACGGCCTTCACCGTTTCCATAGAAGCGAAGCGGGGCGTCACAACCGGAATTTCTGCTGCCGACAGGGCAACGACCATCCGAACAGCCGTTGCCGATGACGTCAGGCAGGATGACCTTGTCAGCCCGGGGCATGTTTTTCCCATACGCGCAAAAAAAGGCGGTGTCCTTGTGAGAACCGGCCAGACGGAGGGGTCCGTGGACCTTGCCCGACTGGCGGGGCTGAAACCCGCCGGCGTCATCTGCGAAATCATGAAAGATGACGGTACCATGGCCCGGATGCCGGATCTGGAGGTCTTCGCGAAAGAACATAATGTGAAAATCGTTACCATTGCAGACCTCATCCAGTTCAGGATGCAGCACGAATCCCTGATCAGAAGGGCCGCAGAAGCGACCATCCCCACAAGTTACGGCGGAAAATTCCGGCTGATTGTTTATGAAAACGATGTGGATGACATGAAACACGTGGCCCTCGTGAAGGGCGACATCACACCGGATGATGAGGTTCTGGTCCGGGTTCACTCGGAATGTCTGACGGGTGATGTGTTCGGATCAGAAAGATGCGATTGCGGTTACCAGATCCACACAGCCATGAAGATGGTGGAAAAGACGGGAAAAGGGATCATCGTTTACATGCATCAGGAGGGCAGGGGTATCGGTCTTGTAAACAAGATCAAGGCCTATGAACTCCAGGAGCAGGGCAAAGACACGGTGGAGGCCAATCTTACCCTTGGATTCAAGGCGGATTTGAGAGATTACGGGATCGGAGCACAGATCCTTGCCGACCTGGGCGTTCACAAAATGAAACTCATGACCAACAATCCCAAGAAAATTGTCGGTCTTGACGGATATGGAATTACCATCACCGAGAGGATTCCCATTGAAATCAAGCCCAATGAGAATAACATTAAATATCTGACCACCAAGAAGAAAAAAATGGGGCATTTGTTGCAGATATAGGCGGAGCACATTGTTCAAGGGTATCGTCTTATATATTTGAATTATTTGAAAATCAGAACGTTACAATTTCTTTAGGGGAGAGGGCCATGCCAAAGATTGTAGAAGGAAAAATCGTCGCGAAAGGGATGAAGTTTGGTATCGTCGCCAGCCGATTTAATGATTTCATATGTGGAAGGCTCATAGAAGGAGCAGTGGATGCTCTGACGAGGGCGGGTGCTGACGACAAAGACATCCTCATATACAAGGTTCCCGGCGCTTTTGAGTTACCCCTCATAGCCAAGAAACTGGCAAAGAGCGGGCGGTTTGACGCGGTCATTTGTTTGGGGGCTATTATCAGAGGAGCCACACCGCATTTTGAGTATATCAGCGCTGAAGTCTCCAAGGGCGTTGCTATGGTGGGCCTGGAGACAGAGACGCCCGTTATTTTTGGCGTACTGACAACGGATACTATCGAACAGGCGATCGAAAGGGCCGGTACCAAAGCGGGTAACAAGGGATGGGATGCCGCCATGTCGGCCATTGAAATGGTTGACCTGTTCAGAAAATTATAATCGATCATACACCATTCCCCAGACACTACCTTGATGATACGTCAAAAGCGTATGTTTATGATGATGTGCGAAAGCATCAAAAGCAGCAGCTTATATAAGTCAGAGGCATGAATGCATCAAAGAAGAAAAGCAAGAGAAGTTGCCTTGCAGGTTCTTTATGAGTTGGATGTTTTAGGGATCGACGCCGAAGAAGGGATGGAGCTTTTCTGGAGTCATTTCGAAGCACCGGAACATACGAGACCATTTGCCGCCCTCTTGATAGCAGGCGCCTGGAATAACAGGAAAGAAATTGACGATCTGATCAGCAGTTGTTCAGAAAACTGGACCATTTCCAGAATGTCAAAAGTGGACAAGAATATTCTTCGCATGGCGATCTATGAACTCCTGCACTGTCCGGACATTCCGCCGAAAGTCACATTGAACGAGGCCATAGACCTCGGCAAAATTTACGGGACAGAAAACTCCGGTTCCTTTATTAATGGTATTCTCGATGCCGTCTATATTAAACTGAACGGGAAAGATCCAGATCAGGGAAATGCGACCATTGCTCCGGACTGAAGTTTCCCGCCCTCAGGTCGATACTTGCGGGGCACGCTCCCGGTCATGAATATATTTTTTGAGAGTTTCAATTGGTTACACCATCACGGATATAGGGAAGTTGTCGTGTGTTTTGGAGAGTGAGCGGATGATGGAAAAAAAGTACAAGCCCCAGGACATTGAAAAGAAGTGGCAGAATCACTGGGAAGAAAAACGCCTTTTTAAAGTTACGGAAGATCCGGACAGGCAAAAATATTACCTTCTGGAGATGTTTCCATATCCCTCCGGAAAGATTCATATCGGACATGTGAGAAATTATACTATCGGCGATGTGGTGGCTCGTTACAAACGGATGAACGGATTCAATGTACTGCATCCCATGGGGTGGGATTCCTTCGGAATGCCGGCGGAAAACGCGGCTATCGATCATGGGATCCATCCAGCGACATGGACAAACGAAAACATTGCCTCCATGAAAAAACAGCTCAAGCAAATGGGTTTCAGCTATGACTGGGACAGGGAAATATCCACCTGCGAGCCGGAATATTACCGCTGGGAACAGTTGTTTTTTCTCTGGATGTACGAAAAGGGACTTGCCTATAAAAAAGGTTCGATTGTGAACTGGTGTCCTAAATGTCAAACCGTCCTTGCCAACGAGCAGGTGGAAGCAGGTCTGTGCTGGAGATGTTCTGCGGAGGTCGGGGAAAAATATCTCGACCAGTGGTTTTTCCGCATTACCGCCTATATCGAAGAACTGCTTGACTGCTGCGACAAACTGTCCGGATGGCCGGAAAAAGTTCTCACCATGCAGAGGAACTGGATCGGTAGAAGCTACGGGTGTGAAATCTATTTTCCCATGGCGGACGGCAACGGCACGATTAACGTTTTTACAACGAGGCAGGACACCGTATACGGGGCGACGTTCATGCTCCTTGCCGCCGAACTTCCCCTCGTGATGGAACTGGTCAAGGGAAAACCGATCGAAGACGAGGTCAGAGGATTTGTTGAGAAGATAAAAAAGCAGGATAAGATGATGAGGACATCGGAATACTATGAAAAAGAGGGAGTTTTCCTCGATACCTACTGCCTCAATCCTGTCACCAAGAAAAAGATGCCCATTTATGCGACGAATTTCGTCATCGCCGAGTACGGAACGGGATGCGTCATGGCCGTGCCATCCCATGACCAGAGGGATTTTGAATTTTCCAAAAAATACAATCTACCCCTTGTCGTTGTCATTCAACCTCCGAAAAAACCTCTGAATATTCATACCATGACAGAAGCCTATGTGGATGAAGGTATCCTGGTGAATTCGGGACAATTTAACGGCACGGAAAATATCAAGGCCCTCGATGCCATTGCGGAGTATCTGGAATCCATCGGACGGGGTAAAAAAACCATTCAATACCGTTTAAGAGACTGGGGTATCTCAAGGCAGCGGTACTGGGGCGCTCCCATTCCCGTTATCTACTGCGACGCCTGTGGGACAGTTCCGGTGCCGGAATCCGATCTTCCCGTCATTCTGCCCCGCGATGTGGAATTAACCGGAGAAGGCGGATCTCCTCTGATAAAATACGAGGCATTCGCGAAAACCACCTGCCCCAAATGCGGCGGGCCGGGAAGAAGGGAGACGGATACCATGGACACCTTCGTTGAGTCATCCTGGTACTTCAATCGCTTCTGCTCGGCACACCATGCAGAAAAACCCGGCCTTGACCGGAGTAAAATCGATTACTGGATGCCCGTTGATCAATATATCGGCGGCATTGAACACGCCATTCTCCACCTCCTCTATTCGAGGTTTTATACAAAGATGCTGAGGGATTTTGGTGTCGTGGGTATTGACGAACCCTTCACGAACCTTCTGACCCAGGGCATGGTCTGCAAGGAAACGATGCGGTGCACGGAACACAATTATCTTTTTCCCGATGAGGTCGTAGACGGCAAGTGTGTCCGGTGTCAAAAAGAGGTGACTGTCGGAAAAACGGAAAAGATGTCCAAGTCTCTGAAAAATGTTGTTGATCCCGATTATCTGATCAAGAAATACGGCGCCGATACGGTCCGAATCTTCTGTCTTTTTGCCGCACCTCCCGAAAAAGATCTGGAATGGAGTGACCAGGGTGTTGAAGGGTCGTTCCGCTTTCTCAACAGGACATGGCGCATAGTCCTGGATTATCTTGACGACATCAGGGACGTCCGGCCATTTGACGGCGGGGAAGATCTTGACGATGCATTGAAAAACCTGAGACGGAAAACCCACCAGACCATAAGGAAAGTAACCCGCGACATTGAAGAGCGTTTCCACTTTAACACGGCCATCAGCGCCGTCATGGAACTGGTCAACGCCCTTTATCTGCTTGAACGCCCGGAAAAGGAAAACAAAAAAGCTCTTTCCGTCATCAGGGAGGCCATTGAAACGATCATTCTGCTGATGGCTCCCACGGTGCCTCACATTATGGAAGAACTATGGATACTGACAGGACATGAAAGCAACCTGGCCGATGCGCCATGGCCAACGTATAATCATGAAGTCGCCGCGGAAGAGGAAATCACCATTGTGGTTCAGGTAAACGGGAAGGTCCGGAGCAGGGTGGTCGTGCCGGCGGACGAAGATGAGGAAACCATTAAGTCTCTCGCCTTGGGAGATGAGAAGATTGCCAGGTTTATCTCCGGAAAAACGGTGGTAAAGGAAATTTACGTTCCAAAGAAGCTCGTTAATATTGTGATACAGGAATAAGGGGACATCATGCTCTCAGGCAGGAAACATAAAGTTCTTCAGTGCAGTCTTTTAATCATCAGCTTCGCCCTGATACAGATTCTGGCCGTATCCGGTTGCGGATACCGTTTCAGCCCCGGTGGAGAATATATCGATAAAAGCATTCAGACGGTTTTCGTCGACAATTTTGCCAACAAAACCAGTGAGGCCAATCTTGAAAACACCATAAGAAGCGCCTTTATCGATCAGTTTATCAGAGGAAGAAGGCTTAAGCTGGTTGACAGCCGGAATGCCGCCGATGCTATATTCAGGGGAAACATAGACAACCTCACATCGGCTCCCCTTTCTTACCAGAAGGATAACCTTGCTGCGGAAGAACGTATGACCCTGTCAATGGAGCTTGTTCTGGAAGAGCAGGCTACCGGGAAGGTGATATGGACGGATAAAGGTTTCTCGGCAACCCAGGATTATCCCTTTTCAGATGTGACCACGAAAGAAAGAAACCGAAAAGATGCCCTCGTAAAACTATCGAACGATTCAACGGAAAAGGCCTACCGATTAATGATGTCTGGCTTTTAAATCGCCTTAACCTTCTTCGTAAGCCTCGATATCTTGCGCGATGCATTCTTTTTATGGAAGACACCCTTTGCAGCAGCTTTGGCAATGGCGGGAATGGCGGCAGCCAGGGCCGTTTCCGAACCGGGCTTATCCTTCGTTTCAACGGCCTGTAAAACGGATTTGATTTTTGTCTTGATGCTGGATTTTATGGAAGTATTTCTCACCCGGCTCTTCTCGTTCTGTCTGCTTCTTTTTATTGCGGATTTGTGTGTTGCCAAAAAATAATCCTCCTTCATTTATTTCTTAGTGTGAATGTGATTCACTATACGAATTCACCAATCATGTCAAGCCGAAAGTAAATTCACCGACATTACGATCCGGATAATATGATATCTGATGTCATAACGGTATGGTTCGATTTCTAATAAGTTTTTCTTTCAAATGGTGATATGAACAATAAATCGTCTTGACTTTATTATTTCGTTTCAAGTACTTACATTGTAACCAAAATCCATGCATGAAGAAGTCTGAAGGAGGAATCCCATGGGAAGTGCGGTGACGAAGATTTTGTCAGAGGTTAAACAGCAGGGAAGAGCCATCCTTACGGAAGTCGAAAGTAAAAAGGTGCTGGAAGCTTGCGGCATCAACATCAGCATCGGGTCTGTCGCTACGGATCCGGAAACAGCGGTTGAGATAGCAGACAAGCTCGGATACCCGGTTGTGATGAAGCTCGTATCCCCGGATATCTCTCATAAATCCGATGTTGGGGGTGTCATGTTAAATGTGGATTCTCCGGCAGCCGTAAAATCATCATTTACTGACATAATCAACAAGGCGAAAATGCACAAACCGGATGCGTCTGTCCAGGGTGTCCTGGTTAACCGGATGGTAACGGAAGGCCTCGAACTGGTGATCGGCGCCACCTTCAGCCGTCAGTTCGGTCATGCCGTGATGTTCGGTCTGGGGGGCATTTTTGTTGAGGCTGCGGACGATGTGGTTTTCAGATTGGTTCCCCTGACGGGGGAGGATTCCCTCGACATGATCCGCGAAATCAGGGGAAGAAAAATCCTCGGGAATTTCCGCGGGAAATCTGCGGTTAATGTAAATGCTGTGGCTGACATTATCCAGAAACTGTCGATACTGCTTAGCGATCATCCCGAGATTCTCGAGGTCGATCTGAACCCCGTGATCGCGTCGGAATCGGGCGCCATCGTGGTGGATGCCCGGATGTCCCTCGGAAAACCGGAGAGAGTCGCCGATACGATATACACGCCGGAAGAAATTATCGCCGGCATGAAGAGAATCTTTTCGCCCGTCGGCATTGCCGTCATCGGAGCATCCGGCGATCCTTCAAAACTGGGATATTCGACGGTAAAGAACATCATCGACGGGGGCTACAAAGGCAGGATTTATCCCATCAATTTAAAGGCAGATGAAATTCTTGGCCTGAAATGTTACCGGAGCGTGCAGGAGATTCCCGATCAGGTGGATGTGGCGGTGATCGTTATACCTGCGAAGAACGTGGCTGACGCCATAACGGATCTCGGCACGAAGGGTGTCGCCGGGGCTATCGTGATCTCCTCGGGGTTTGCCGAGATCGGCAATAACGACCTCCAGAAGGAACTCGTCGCCAGGGCTGCCGAGAGCAAGGTTCGAATCCTCGGGCCAAACATTTTCGGGATATATTACACGCCGGCGGATCTCTGCGCGACCTTCTGCACCCCTTATACGGAAAAAGGGCCAACGGCGCTGTCCTGCCAGAGCGGCGGTGTGGGGATGGCCATCATCGGCTACAGCCGCGCAAACAGGATGGGTGTCTCGGCCATTGTAGGCGTGGGCAACAAGTGCGACGTGGATGAGGACGACCTGATCACGTTCTTCGGTCAGGACCCGAATACGAAGGTCATCGCCATGCATGTGGAAGACATAAAGGACGGCGTGGCCTTCGTCAAGGCGGCGCAGAAAGTAAGCCGGCAGAAGCCCATCGTTGCCCTGAAGGCGGGCGCCACCGCCCAGGGAGAGAGGGCAGCCTTTTCCCATACGGGGGCTCTGGCGGGAGACGACAGGATCTACAGCGCTGCCTTCGCGAAAGCCGGGATTGTCCGGGTTTCCAATCTGGAACAGCTGCTGGATTGTGCGAGAAGCTTAAGCAAAATGCCGACCCCAAAAGGGGAGAACGTGTTGATTGTTACCGGCGCCGGGGGACTCGGCGTTCTCCTGGCGGATGCCTGCAGCAGGCATCAATTGCATCTCATGACGCTGGAAAAAGACCTGGACGAGGCTTTCAAAAAATACATTCCCCCTTTCGGGGCCACGGGAAACCCTGTGGATATTACGGGTGGAGAGCCTCCGGAAACATATGAAGCCACGATCCGGCTCGCCCTCGAGGACGAGCGCGTGGACGCTCTGATCCTCGGTTACTGGCATACACTGATCACGCCCCCCATGGTCTTTGCCGAAACCGTTATCAGGGCGAAGCAGGCGGCCGAGTCCGTAAAAGCGCAAAAACCGATTGTCGCCGCCCTGTCGGGTGACGTCGAGGTGGAACGCGCCGCCGCCCTTCTTGAAGCACACGGCGTTCCCGCTTTTCCTTACTCGTCGGAGAGGGCGGTGGTGGTCCTCGGCGCTCTGTACAGGTGGGCCAGGATGGCGGGCAGGATCAATCCTCGCCCTTAGGATATGAGGGAGGAGCAGAGGGAAGGCAGTGAATTACCCCGCCCACAGGACGGGGTATTCTGCGGGAGAATTTCATAAAAAAAGAGCGCCGTTCTCAGATGAACGGCGCTCCAGTCAATCCCTTTTAACTCTCGGGGACAGATTTGAAATCTGTCCCCGCTAATGTGTCAGTGCGATCCTTTTTCTTCTCCGGAAACCACCAGGGTTCCCTCTTCTTCCATCTCCTTCAACCACTTGGGGTGCTGCTTCTTCAGCCACGCCCTCGTCACCCAGCCGGAAAACATCGCCGGCGCTGAACCGGGTGAACCGATGGTCCCCAGATACAGATGAACAAAGAAAAACGCAAAAATCACCACAAACCCCAGGGCGTGGAGAGTGAACATCCACCGCACCAGCCAGGATGGAAAACTCAACGGGAACCACATGACAAGACCCGTCACAACCATAATCGCACCGAAAATGGCCACGGCCAGAAAAAACATCTTCTGCCCCGGATTGTATTTCCCCACCTCGGGAACCTTATCCACGTGCCACAGGTAACCACCGGCAACCTTTATCCACTCCAGATCCTCCGGCATGGAAAACACACCCGCCTCATGCCACCACATTTTCAGGGCCAGCAAAAGGGCAAGGCAGAAAAGGAGTCCCGTGAAGTTGTGCACATATTTCGTAACGACCAGCCCACCCATGATGTTCGCGATAAAGTTAAATGAGTGAAACATCATCGCCAGTCCCGTAAAGCACAGGGCAAGGCAGGAAAGCGCCAGCATCCAGTGAACCAACCTCTCATACCAATCTGTAGCCTGAATTAACCCTTTCTTCATGATTATTCACCCCCTTCCGTCTTTGTAACACTATCGTCATCAGGGGTCTTCGGCCCATGGATGATGTAATGCAAAAACGACCCGGCCAAGACGCCCCCCGCCGCCAAAAGACTTAGGGGCTTCAAAACGTCCTTCCACAAGACGATGGAAAGCGGCACCGACGGGCTCTTGGGGAGTGCGGCATACACACTGGCCTTTTCCTGAAGGACATACACCAGATGCGTCCCATCCACATATTTATCCCCGTAAACATAAGCGCCGTCGCCCAGTTCCTTCGCCCGCTTGTAGGCAAGCTTCAACAAGGTATCCTTGTCTCCCCAGATGAGCGCTCCGGTAGGACAGGCCTTTGCACAGGCAGGCCCCAGATTGTTGGAAAGTCTGCTTTCGCACATGTCGCATTTATAGATCTTGTCGGTCTTGTCGTCGTATCTCGGAATATCAAAGGGACACGCCGCTATGCATTCCTTGCAGGCGATGCACTTGCTTGGATTTAACCCGACCGTTTTGAAAGTGGTGTAGTAAAGGGCACCCGATGGGCACACCTTCACACAGGCCGCATCGGTGCAGTGCATGCACGCCTGATGCCTGAAAAACCACTTCACGCCGCCTTTCGCATCCGCCATCTCCTGAAACCGCATCAAAAGATACGTATTCGCCTGGAGGTCCGGCGGATTCTGATAGGTTCCCGTGTGCCTCGTCTGCTTCGCCTCCAACTGATTCCACTGCTTGCAGGCCAGCTGACAGCCACGGCAACCCGTACATTTCGATATATCAAAGAGTTTGATTTTCTCAGACATTTATATCACCCCCTTCTTCACGACATTGACCATGAAGGCCTTGCTCTCCGGTATCATGGTGTTGGCATCGCCGATCGTCGGGGTCAGCAGATTCGCCGCATCCCCGAACGTAAATACCTCCGGCTTCTTGTCCACCGGACCGTACTTGCTCTTCGGCCTTGCCTGAGTGATCCAGCCGAAATGCCAGGGAATGCCCACTTCGTGAACAATGTTTCCGTCGATATTGAACGGCTTGAATCTTGGGGTAACGATGGCCGCCGCCTCAACTTCACCTCTTGGAGATTTCACAATCACTTTCTCGCCGTTCTTGATATTTCTTTCTTTGGCGAGTTCCAGACTCATTTCCACAAACATGCCCGGCTGCATCTCTGCCAGCCATGGACACCATCTCGTCAGAACACCCGTTTGCCAGTGCTCGCTGACACGGTAGGTGGAGCAGATAAACGGGAACCGGGGATCGCAACTGGCCACACCAGAGTAAACATCCATATCGGAGCCTACGCCGGGCTTGTCGAAACGCTTGATCGCCGGGTTGTTTTTCTGCGGCGACATGAGGTTCTTTTCCACGGGACACTCGAGGGGTTCGTAGTGTTCAGGGAAAGGACCGTCCGCCAGACCGGGTCCGAAGAGACTGGCCACGCCGTCGGGCTTCATGATGAAAGGCGGTCTTCCCGAACCGGGGTCACCGGCTCCGTCGGGGACATCGCCCACCCATTTATCCCCTGTCCACGCAATGACGGGACGTTTCGGATCCCAGGGCTTGCCGTTGAGATCCACGGAGGCGCCGTTGTAGATGATCCTGCGGTTGACAGGCCAGGTCCACGCCCATTCGGGATAGAGACCGATACCGGAGGCGTCATTTGTACCCCGGCGTGCGGCCATATTACCTTTATCGGCATAGGAGCCGCAGTAGACCCAGCATCCTGAAGACGTTGAACCGTCATCCTGAAGCCAGGCAAAGGTAGGCACAGGGTCGCCCTTTTTAAATTCCTTGAACTCCCCTTTCTTGTTGGGGACCTCAACCTTTTTGTCTTCCAGGAAGAACCCGTTGATCTCCTTGGCCACCGCATGGGGATCATAGTGGTAATGTCCGTCCAGCGTCTTCTTGCCGTAGGGCCAGGTAATCTTTGTCAGGGCTTCCTTCAGGGGGCCGCCATGCTTTTCATAAAGCTCTTTGACCTTGAAGTAGATCTCACTCATGATGTCGCCGTCGGGCAGGGCCACCCCGGGTGGATTGACGGCCTTATAGCGCCACTGCATCAACCGGCTGCTGTTGGCAAGGCTTCCTTCCTTCTCCATGGAAGCGGCGCACGGAAGCATGAAGACCTCCGTCTTGATCTTTGCCGGATCCATACCGGGGCCTCTCCAGAAAGAACCTGTTTCATTGTCAAACAGATTGACATTAACCATCCAGTCCAGCTTGCCCATGGCCTGTCTGACCTTGTTCGAGTGGGCGCCGCTGCACGCCGGGTTCATGCCCCAGGCGAAGAAGCCGGTGAACTTGCCCTTGTACATCTGGTCGAAGATCGTCAGCCAGGAATAGTTGGCCCCATCATCGAGTTTGGGCATTAACTGGTATGCCTCTTCGAGAGTGACATTTTTCCCGTACATGGATCTCAGGAAACTCGCAGAATACTTGGGAAAATTTTTCCACCAGTTCAGACTGTTCTTCTCCTTTGTGGTGGGTGTTCTCTTTTCGTTGAATTCCTTCAGTGTCTTCAGGGAAGCCGTGGGGGTTCCGAGATAGCCCGGCCAGATATGGAACAGCAGGCCGTGATCCGTGGAACCCTGGACGTTGGACTCGCCGCGCATGGCCGCGACGCCACCGCCGGCGATGCCCATGTTGCCGAGGAGGAGCTGAATGATGCACATCGTCCGGATATTCTGAACACCGACGGTATGCTGAGTCCAGCCCATGGCGTAAAGCTCAACACCGGCCTTGTCGGGTTTGCCCGTAGACGCATACTCCTTGTAAATTTCCAGAAGTTTGTCCTTGGGCGTTCCGCAGATTTTGGAAACAACGTCGGGGTTATAACGGGAGTAATGCTTTTTCAGAAGCTGGAACACGCAGTTGGGATCCTGAAAGCTTGGATCCTTCTTGATGACCCCGTCGCCGCCTGTCTGGTAGGACCAGGTGTCCTTGTTGTACTTACTGCCTTCAAGTCCGGAGAATACACCATTGTTGTCTCCAGGGAGCTTCAAGGCGGGATTCACCAGGAATGACGCGTTCGTGTAAAGCTTTACATATTCCGCAAAATACAGGTTGTTATCAAGGATATACTTGATCATCCCGCCCAAGAAGGCGATATCCGTCCCCGAGCGCAGGGGGGCATAGACATGGGCTTTGGCGGCAGACTGGGTGAACCTCGGGTCCACGCAGAGCAGCCTCGCGCCTCTCTTGTCTATGGCTTCCTGTATCCATTTGAAGGAGACGGGATGATTGGAAGCGGGGTTGCTTCCCATGATTAAAATTACATCACTGTTTCGAAAATCGACCCAGTGATTCGTCATTGCGCCGCGTCCGAACGACTCTGCCAGAGCCGGTACAGTTGGGCTGTGTCATATACGGGCCTGATGTTCGATATAGACCAGACCCAACCCCCTCAAGAATTTCTGGTACGTGAAACATTCTTCGAGATCCATGGCAGCGCTGCCGACGGAGGCGATACCTTCCGTTCGATTTACAGTTTCGCCCTTGTCGTTTTTGATTTTGAAACTTGCATCACGGCTCTTCTTGGTATTTTCTGCAATCTTCTCGAGTGCCCATTCCCATGTCACTTCCTTCCATTCTGAAGCGTAGGGGGCTCGATACAGGGGCTTTCCCAAGCGGTTTTTATTGACGGCCATCTGGTAGATAGAGCCGCCCTTGCTGCACAGAGACCCTTTGTTAATGGGGCTGTCCGGATCGCCTTCCGTGTTGATGACCTTGCCGTCCCGGCTGGATACAATGATGCTGCATCCGACAGAGCAGTAGGGGCAAACGGTCGTGGTCTCTTTAGCATACTTGATCTTCAGGGGCTGTGCGTAGGCGGATACGGGCTTCAAACTGATGCCGATTCCACTTGCCGCCAGGATTGCACCAGAGATCTTCAAGAAACCTCTTCTGCTAACATCCATAAAAAAGTGCTCCTTTCTGAGAATTAATTTAGAAGATACCTTCCTCACGCCTAATTTTTTATCCCGGCTCTTTCAAAAAAAGCAGGAACGCAAAACATCCATTTTTCTTCACACCCATTATCCGCCCTTCATGGTAAAAAATAATGAAGGAAATGGATCGGAAGAGTCTTTACCGAGGTGGGTCAGAATGTTTTACTGAAAAACTCATACTTTTAAGAAATGTCCGTTACCAGGTCACGTGATTTTTCAAGACCTGAAAAAATACGGTTTTGCATACATTTTATGTCCGCCTTTGTCAAGACTTTTTTGGAAATTTAGTCAAATGATTCTTTGTCTTATGTCATTATTGACATACATATGAAATTATCCTAAATGCTCAATAAGAGGGGCAAGAATAGCTTGCCGGAGATATCAAGTCTGCCCCATCATGATTGCGAAATAAAAGCCCCGCCTGTTACGGCGGGGCTTAACAGCAAGAAAGTAAACATCGTCATTCCGTTACTTTTTCAACTTTTCCAATTCCTTGACCAGGTCTTCGAAAGGCGGTCTCTTGTTAATATCATGAACATCGATATAACGAATGCTCCCTTTTTTGTCGATGACAAAAAGGGCTCTTTCCGTCGTTCCGTCGGATCGAAGAACACCATAACCGGCAGCCGCCTTTCCGTGGGGCCAAAAATCGGAAAGGACAGGAAACCATAAAGTTCCCATCTGATTTGTCCATGAAAAGAGGGTTGGGATGTTATCCACTGTAATTCCGAGGAGGACAGCATCGTATTGATCGAATATGTCTTTTACGATATTGTAACCGGGCCACTGGTCGGAACAGACGGGTGTCCATGCGGCAGGCACAAATGAGAGGACAATGTTCTTTTTGCCAAGATACTGTTTCAGGGAAACAGTATCTCCCGAAACGGCGGGCAGTGTGAAGACGGGGGCTCGGTCTCCCACCTTAACCTTTAAAACACTGTCTTTCGGTTTGAGGGCGCCCGGATTGAAAATATTGTTCTTGTAAGCATCCGAGAGCCCGTAAGCCAATTGACCATAAGGAAAAATGATAAAAGCGGCGCCGATAAAGACCAGCATAATGTTGCGATATGTTTTCATGGAAATTCTCCTACTGCAATCCCGACAGCTTGATCACTGTTGCCAGAAATTGATCCGCACTTTCAAAAGCGCCAAGCTTGGAGTAAAAAATCTGGTGAGAACCGTCGGGGTTTAATTTTACACCGATAAAGTATGGCGTCCGCACTTCTCCCACCTGTTTATGGATGACATAATTCCCATCGGCAAAAAGGGGAAAGGGAACACTGTATCTGGTCCTGAATAACCCCACTTCATAGGGGGAGTTTCCCACGCCGATGCCAATCATCTTGATTTTATCTTTCAACGCCGGGTTTTGTTGAATCTTCATATACAACTGGTTCACTTTGGGCGCTTCATTCTGGCAATACGGGCAGTACATGCTGAAAATCTCTACGATGACAACTTTTGCCTTGATTTGGGGAATCCTGAAAGAACCGAAACCGAACAGACCCAGATAACTTTTTTCGGAAAAACTTCCCGGCACGGCAATCTTCATATCCGGAAGCTGGCCGCCCACCGCCGGATCGGCTGCCCACGTTGGGGTATAAAATGCGAGGGCAATCATCATCACCACCGTGCAAACAATACTCCTTTTTATCATCTTTATCATCACGGTACCTCCATTATACGATTTCTTTGACCGGAAGCACATTTCCCGCGCCCTGTTCTGTTCAACAATCTCCCTTACCGGGAAACCTCGCAATCCTGCCGGGGCATCGCATGAGTTGTTAGCTACCATGGAAACGCAAAATATTCAAGATGCTCTCCCGATTGCTTATCACCAATAGCCTCTCTCCATACAATTTCTAATAAATTCTACAGATCTTTGCCGGCCGTCTTTGAAATATTCATATAACTGTTTGCCGATGTCCGGATAGAGTGGAGAATGTTTCAACTTATCCATGGGAAGCCAGACAACATCGAGGGAATGTGTGCTGTCAGGTCTGACTTTCGGTGTCCCATGAACCTCTTTTGCCGCAAAGACAATATGAAGGGTTTGCGGATGTCTTTTAGAAGCCGGCGCTTCCCCTATCAGGATGATGTCGCCGATATCCAGTTTAACGCCCAATTCGTTTTTCCATTCTCCCTTAATAGCCTCATGCAGGGGAATGTCCTTATCCACACCGCCGCCGGGTATGGCAAAAACTTCTTTCCCACCATAAATATATTTCATACATAAGATCTCGTTTCCCTGCTCAAAGACTGCCGATACTCTGACTCTCATTTCTCCTCCTCTCCGTTCTTTCCCTTACCACCTTATTGATGATCTGAAGCACCCCGATATGGCGTACGCGACGACCGCTGGAGGAGGTTTGTTTTCTCCGTTTGCTGCCTGGTTGCCCAGCGAAGCCACAATAATTTATTCATATATCAATTGATAGTAATCAGCAACCCTTAAAGCTCCAAATATCAACATTGCTAAGAGAATGCCAGTCCGGCTTCAGGACGAAACAATCTGGCTGGAGAACCGCCCCAATTTATTTTATAATGCATCACATGTAAATCATTTTCTGCTTGCAATCTGAATATGATTCGTATATGATGCAAACATGCTCATCGAAATTGGCGAACAAATCAAAAAGGCCCGCAAGGCGCGCCGGATTACCCAGGGCGAGATTGCCAAGGCATTGGGAATGAGCCGCACAACCATTGGACAGATCGAAAACGGCGCCATCCAAGAGATTGGCGTGCGCAAGCTGCTCCGGATACTGGAGTTTCTGGGACTTGAGTTGCGCGTCCGTCCGGCGGGCAGACCTCCTACCCTGGAAGAACTCCGCGCGGAGGGTAACTGATGGACGGGGTTACGGAGCTGTCGGTATGGGTGGATGATGAGTCGGCAGGCCGACTGTCACGGCAAGATGGCCGGCGTTATGTGTTCAACTATTCCACAGAAAGCGCCGATGCAGCGGTGTCGCTCACGATGCCGGTACGACTGGAAAGCTGGGTGATCCCTGAACTGCACCCGATTTTTCAGATGAATCTGCCGGAGGGGGCGTTGCTTGCTGCCATTCGCCAGGCGATTGCCAAGGTGATCGGCGATGACGACCTCTCCATCCTCCGGGTGACGGGTGGAAATCAAGTGGGGCGTAATCATTTTTCCCTGCCGGAGGCCGCAGCGCCCGGCCTGGTCGAGAGCCCTGAATCCCTCGAAGATCTTTTATCCTACCCGGATACGACAGAACTGTTCCACGAACTGATCTCCCGTTACGCCCTGCGGTCCGGCATTTCGGGTGTGCAGCCCAAGGTCATGCTGGATGCGACCCAGCGGGGAACCATCGCCTCTGCCGGCTATATCGTCAAGTCCTGGGGGACGGATTATCCCCAACTTGCGGCGAACGAATTCTTCTGCATGTCAGCCGTCAAACTCGCAGGCTTACCGGTTCCGGAGTTTCATCTTTCCGATAACGGCGGTTTGTTTGTCATGAAGCGGTTTGATGTGAACCCGGTTGACAGCAGGCCTTTGGGATTCGAAGACATGTGCGCCCTGCAAGGGGTAGGCGCTTCCCGAAAATACGGCAGCACCTACGAAAGAGTGGCGCGCAGCATCAGGGATTTTGTGTCGGACAGTCATCTGATGGCGGCCAGGAAGCAGTTCTTCGCCATGCTGGCGCTGTCGGTCATGGTACGAAACGGCGACGCACACCTGAAGAATTTCGGCGTTCTCTATCCATCCCCATCGGCGCAGGTGACTTTGGCCCCGGTTTACGATGTGATAACAACTACGGCCTATATCCGCCAGGATGTGCCGGCGCTGTCACTATCGGGTGCCAAGAAATGGTGGCCCCGCAAGATGCTGGAACAGTTTGCGATAACCCACCTGTCGCTGCCGGTCAAAACAATTGGAGAGATTGTCGAACGGGTTGCCGACGCTGTCATGCAGACGCGGCTGCTGATTCCGCATTATATCGACGATCATCCCGAATTCCGCGAAATCGGCGCACGAATGACGGCCATTTGGAGAGACGGGGTCGATGAAAGCCGGAATCCGGGTTGAGGAGATTGACATATATGAAGGCTGAAGAATTCGATAAAAAATTTGATGATGGTGAGGAAATTACACAATATCTTGACGTTTCGAAAGCTCAAAGGCCTGAACGGGAACAGAAAAGAGTGAATGTGGATTTTCCCTTATGGATGATCCACCAGTTGGATAAAGAGGCAAAACGCCTGGGGGTGGCGAGGCAGTCCATTATCAAAGTCTGGGTGGCGGAAAGACTAAAAAAACCAGCATGATTCTCGAAATTCGCTGGCTTTCTTCTTCGTATCCGTTGAATCCAACCCCTCACATAACTGTTCATCCATGTCATGCTTATTGAGGAAACAACCTCAAGGATTACGTTGAATTGTAGTTTTTGAGTGTATTCCAGAACACCTGCCATATTCCCGCACCATCTGCTCTCTCCTGTCGAGTCTATGAGAGCAGATTGCGGTCAGCCATCCCAAGGTATCGAATACCTTGTCTGACTTGCAGTCGGTGGACATATCTAACCTCTTCTTCCTTATCTGATGCGTATGTGCTTTAGAAAATTACGCTCGGCTGCTGTATCAGCAGATTGCTTTGGCAGCATCCTCCTACTTAAACATTGACAAAACTAAATGTGACAGTAAAGATAATCATTAAGGTGGCCGCCACCGGATATCGACACCGTTAAAGAGGGAAAGCCTCACGTACTTTGGATGCTTGAATCTCAGAACGTTAAAATTCTACTGGAAGAAATCCAGTGCCTCTGACAGCACCCAGTTCATCTGGTTTTTGACACAGTTGCGGCAACAGTCGCCGGGGAAAGAGATATTCATCATTCTGGACAATGCATCCATTCACCGGTCAAAAAAGGTTAAAAAGTATTTGGAGAGCTACAAGAAAATTCATCTGTTCTATCTGCCGGTGTATTCCCCGGAATACAATCCGGTGGAACTGTTCTGGAAGTGGATCAAGCCCAAGGTCTATGGATTCTCGGCCCTTGGTGGTATCAAAGAGCTGATCGGTCGGTTCCGAAAACTGGTTTGGCATTACAACAACGGTCGATTGACAAACCCGATCCATTTCAAACTGACGGCCTATCAAACATTATTATAGATATTTATGCGACTATGCTTATGATGTGAAGGCTGTTGTTTTTTATCCGATAAATGATCCCGTATGGGAAACGATTTGTCAGGCACCGTCGCGTGTTCCTCGACATCGGAGACCATACTTCAGGATACTCTATAATTCTTGATAATTCTTGCGATTGTGGCATAGACCTCTTCCGCAAATTCGAGACCAAGACCGGATTGACACCGTTCGTAATACTCAACCGCCGCGTCAAACTCGGCATCCGCAGCAGGATGAAATTGGAATCTCATCGCTGGTATTTCCGGCGAATCTTCGCGAATACTTCGTCTCCCGAAATGAGTTCCGCGTCGCCTCGGTCAATCTGGGAAACCCGTCGCTCGGCTTCCTCAGCCCACAAGCGGTCAATGTCGGCATGAGTAGGCAGGTTGAGGCTGGCGAGGAGTTTCTCGACCAAACTCATCCGCGCATCCGATGGCAACGAAAGCGCCTCGTTAAATACCTTATCGGCAACGACAGTCATATTTCACCTCCTCTGTGCTTGGGTTTGTAGTTGAATGCATTCGGCTGGCTTAACTATACAATATAAATAATGAAATGGCGACTATGTCGATCATCGGGAAAGGTCGCCGGGAAAAAGTAACCCCACCGACTTTGCCGGTTTCTCCGTGTCGCCCTCGTATAATACCCGCTCCAGAAAAAGTCCGGAAGGCGGCGCTGTGTGTTTTGCCGGCAGGTCGGAGAACCGGGTCAGCATGTTTTTGACATCATCGTAAGAGAGGTTTCCCCTGCCCACTTCGACAAGAATTCCCACCATTCTGCGAACCATCTTCCAGAGGAAATGAGAACCGACGAAGCGCAGGATGATCAGGTCGCCCGCTTCCCGGATATCCGCCACATCCAGTTTGACCTTTGTAGATGCATCCTTATCCATCCGTTTGTCCGCGAAGGATGCGAAATCGTGAAAGCCCTCAAAGAGGCTGCAGGCGGAGCGCATCTTCTCCATGTCCAGTAAATCCCGCACCCACCAGACGTAACGTTTTCCGAAGGCCGTCCGATGTTTTGAGATGATATAGAGATAGCTTCTGGAAACGGCGTAATGCCGGGCGTGAAAGCTCACGGGCACTTCCTCGACGCGAAGGATATTGATATTGGAGGGCAGCCGGTCGTTCAGGCCTTCCTGGATCTTCCGGGGCAGCATGGACGTTGCCGTTACCATGTGGGCCACCTGCCTGAGGGCATGGACGCCGGCGTCGGTCCGGCCCGCGCCCTGGATATCCACCTTTGCTCCGAACAGCTTTTCTGCCGTATCCGCCAGCGTTTCCTGGACACTCCTTGCGTTTTTCTGCGTCTGCCAGCCCCTGTAGCTGGTTCCATCGTATTCGAGGGTGATTTTGTATTTGTACATGGAACCTCTTTCGGTTTATGGGGACAGATTTGAAATCTGTCCCCATGGCTTTGGGTTGGGGGACTTTTTACGAAACCGCTAATTTTAACAGTTCGCCGATCAGCTTCTCGATGCCCAGGGCAACCTTCGAGATGGTGGGGCCCAGCATGTACGCGGGGGTGGTCACCACTTTGTTTTTTGCATCTACGACGATGTTGTCCACGGTGCATGCCACATGTTTCCCCCCCAGTTTCTCAATGGCGCCCGCCGTGTCCGGATCATGTCCGATGGTGAGCCGGGGGTTGAATGAACCCAACACTTTGGCGGCTATCACCGGGGCGATGCATATGAATCCGATGGGTTTTTTTGCCCCGTGCATCTCTTTGATCAGCCTTTCAACTTCCGGATTGACAGCACAATCCGGCCCTTTCACGGCGAAATTGCACAGATTCTTTGCCGCTCCGAACCCTCCCGGGAACACAAGGGCATCGAGATCCGCAGAGGTTACATCCTTCATGTCCCTGATAACCCCCCTGGCGATGCGGGACGCTTCAATCAGGACATTCCTTTTTTCACCGACGGACGACTCTCCCTTGATATGGTTTACCACATCCATCTGATCGACGTTGGGGGCCATACAGATGATCTCAGCCCCGGCCCTGTCCAGGAAAAACAGCGTCAGTGCCGCCTCATGTATCTCGGTCCCGTCAAACACACCACAACCAGCTAAAACGACACCTACTTTTGCCATGTTTGCCTCCTTGTTCTGCAAGAATAATCTGAATAGATATGTTCAGGCATTTGATGATGTGCCCGATCTCCTACGAGGTCCCCGTTGTTTCCAGGATAATCCTGCAATCCGCTACAGTGGCGCCTCCTCCTTCGGGGTGGACAAGAAGGGGGTTGATATCCATTTCCTTGATTTCCGGATGGTTTGCAGCCATATCCGACAGAATCACAATGGCTTTTTCCAGCGCCTCGATGTCTGCCTTCGGTCTTCCTCTGAACCCGTCTAAAAGCCGGTATCCCTTGATTTCTCTGATCATCCTGTGGGCTTCATTCCGGCCGATCGCACCGAGGCGGAACACGACATCCTGAAAAACCTCAACAAATATACCGCCGAGGCCGAACATGAGGAGGGGACCATAAGACGTACGGCTCATTCCCAGGATCACTTCTTCTCCCCTGTTGGCCATTTTCTCAACCATGACGCCGTCAATCACGGCATCGGGGTTGAATTTATTCGCTCCCTCTATAATCTCACGGAAAGCCGTTTTTGCATCCTCTTTGTTTTTAATGCCGACGACCACTCCTCCGGCATCGGATTTATGCATAATCTGTGGAGAAACGATTTTCATGACGACGGGGAAGGCGATGTTTACTGCGATTTCTGCGGCCTCATCCTCGCTTTTTGCCAGTTGAGAGGCGAGCACATGGAAGCCGTAACAATTGAGAAGTTCAGAGCAATCCATTTCTCCAAGAAAGGTTTTGCCCGTCGCAAGATATTGTGCGATCACTCGATCCGCCCGTTCCCTGTCGTGAGTTAATTCGAACTGGGAAAGGTGTTCCCTGTGCAGCCATCTGGCGTATTTATAGAGGACTCCAAAGGCTTTTGCGGCGTTCTCCGGGAACCTGTAAACGGGGTACCCGTATCCCTGAAGATATTTTACCCCTGCGGAAACATCGATAATGCCCATGAAGCAACAGAGGATCGGTTTCCGGGAATCCCTGGCGACACGAACAATGGCTTCTGCCGTGGCAAGGGCGTTTGTCATGGATTGAGGGGTCAGAATGACGAGAGCCCCGTCAACGCCCTCATCCCTGATGACCGCTTTCAGGGCGTTTTCATAGCGGTCCTGAGAGGCATCTCCGATGATATCAACGGGGTTGTGAACATTTGCAGCCGATGGAAGATAGCTTGCAAGGTATTCCAGGGTTTCCTTACTGAAGCTGGCGAGTTCAAGATTCGACGAGACCGTCATGTCCGTTGCCAGAATTCCCGGTCCGCCGGCATTGGTCACAATGGCAACCCGGTTTCCTGTCGGCAGCTTCCTGACCCGTTTGCCCAGAGTACTTTCCTGTTTGTAGGCAAAGGCATTCGCAAAATCGAAGAGCTCGTCGATGGAATCTACCCGGATGATACCCGCCTGCTTGAAGATGGCATCATAAACCGCCTCCGTTCCCGCGAGGGCCCCCGTATGAGAAGCTGCCGCTCTTGCCCCTTCCCGGGTCCTTCCTGACTTGATGACCAGAACCGGAGTTGACCTGTATCCCGAGGTGATTTCTTTAACGATGGATATAAAATCTCTGCCTCTTTTGAGCTCTTCGAGGTAAAGCATGATCACCGCCGTATCCCTATCCTCATGGAGATACTGCAGAAGGTCCAGTTCATCCACGTCCGCCTTGTTCCCGATGGAGATGAACTTTGAGAATCCGATATCCCTGTCTGCGGCAAAGTCAAGAACGGCGGTGCACAGGGCTCCGCTCTGGGAAATAAAGGAAATATTTCCCGCCGTCGGCATGCGTGCGGAGAAACTCGCGTTCAGGCTGACTGATGAAACAGGGTTGATGACGCCGAGACAGTTGGGACCGACGAGACGAACCCCGGCATTTCTGCAGATGGAAACGATTTTGTTTTCAATTTCAAGCCCCTCTCCACCGACTTCCTTGAAACCGGCGGAAACGATCACAATGCCTTTTATCCCCTTCCTGACGGATTCTTCCACCGCTGCAAGGGATGCTCTCGGGGGGAGGATAATGATGGCAAGATCGATTGGATCCGGAATGTCTGAAATGGCAGGATAAGCCTTTACACTGAGGATGGATCTTGCTTTGGGGTTGACGGGATAGAGGGTGCCCGTATAGCCGCCCCTCAGGATATTGGCGAAAATGTCGTGTCCCACCTTTCCCGGGGTATTGGAGGCGCCGACGATGACCACGGATTCCGGCGAAAAGATTGCATCAAGACTATTCATGGCTTTAAATCTCCTTGGTTTGAAGCGTTTGTTAACAGGGTCATGCCTAAAACGTAATTTAAATAATTGCCCTGCAACGGGTCAATATTGTAAAGTTCCATGCCGGGTTGAAGCGTTGTGATGGCGGCATGGCCGACGATTATTCTACCTCCCCGTCCCAGGAAATCCTTCGTTCGGACACCCCAGAAGTTGTGAAATATCAAAGGTGTTCCTTCATGACTCCCTATATACAGCATGATATGCCCCTTTCTCCATATTAAGGTCAGGTAGGGGACGCCATGCTTCAGGATCATCATCTCCCTGTCTTCCGGAGAAAGATCCGAAAGATCAATGAATGTCCCTCCCTCTCTGGCCTGATCCGCCGAGTTCCTGGGTAGCCAGATGCCGAAGGGGGCAAACAGGTCCTTCAGCATGGCCGAGCAGTCTCTGTTCTGATACTGTCCACCCCAGCCATAGGCTTCATTGATGAGTTCATTGGCCACTTTCGCCATGTTGAATGGAGTTAATTTCAAGGGTTTTGTAACCGCCGTCTCTTTTGTAACCGTTATGGTTTTGATCACCGCCTTTTTATTCATATCCGCCACGGCAACGAGAATCTTAATGCTGTCCGTGCTTTCCGCCATTTCCGGAAACAGTGAACCCAGGGGCGCATTAAAGAGAAATTGGCCCGCATCATCATATACGGGGGTTTTGTCCTTGATGAAAACGGCGTACGGCGCCCTTTCCCATGTTTTTATGAAGTCGGCATCCACAAACGCCACGCTTCTGCTCGATATCCATCCTGTCGCATAAGGCGTTTCTGCCAGAAACCATGCCTTGTCCCTTGTCACATGGGATATAAAAAGAGGTGTATTGGCAGAGACAAGAGATTCCTGGAATTTATCAAAAGGATACCCGTTTAGCATATTATAACGGCTGTAAAAAGGCTTATGGGTGGGAAGAACCCGCAGGTCCGCGTTATCGACGGTAATGGCTCCGAATCCGGCATTGGGATACCGGTCAAGGTGTGCATTTGTGCGGAGATTTTTCATCCAGGATTTCTTATGTTTCCTTCCGTTTTCACCATACCCGGGATTTTTTTCAAACTTTTGAAACGTATCTGTCAGCCTGTCCCGGGATGAGGAAGGTTCTGTCTGATGCCAGGGAGCGAAATACAGGGCATTGTAACGGGCATCCATCTTTATCTGGTCAGGGGGCGCCATCATCAACCGATCCGGTGCAGATCTGTCAATATAAAACATGTGATCCTGCTTGAGATCACGGATATCCTTGATCGTTTCAGGCGTTCCGAAGCAACCCGATAAAAGAAAAACCGGTATGGCCATGATAAGCAGGCAGCGTCGTTTCATCGAGACCCTTATGGATGACCGGAAATACATCATGCCAAGCATATTATGAGTTTTTCGCCTGTTGTGCAATACTTTTATGTTTATTCTGATTGGGAAAAAGTTTTGCCGGAGAAAATAATTTTTTATGGCATTAACGGGAAAAGGTTGGTATATGAGGACGGTTGGTGAGTGTAATCTATCTTCTTTAACCGGTTATTGATTTTGGAGGTGAGGTTATGGCGGAAAACATTATCATCTACGGTAAAGCAGGGTGACCCTATACGGACCAGGCCCTGTCGGCTTACGGGAAAAAGGCAGTGTACGTTGATGTGCAGTCGGACAGTGAGAAATTACAGGAAATGCTTAAGTTCTCCTCTGGAACTCGAAAGGTGCCCGTTATTGTAGAAGGTGGCAAAGTTACAATCGGTTACGGAGGCACCTGAGGGGTGTGAACATATCCGATAGTTGATCGGATATTATTGGTGAGTTCTTAGCTTCAGGCTTTTTTACGGAAGTTGCCGTTAATCGTTACTATAAATATTTAGGGAGGAAAATGGGAAATGGGAAATTCGCTCGCTTCTGTCATTAAAATGGCCATTGACAAGGAAAAAGAGGCATATGATTTTTATATGGGCCTCTACAACATTGTGGAAGACAAGGACGCGAAAGACAACTTGAAATTCATTGCGCAGGAAGAAGCCAAACACAAGGACTTCCTGACGAACTGCCAGAAGGGCCTGTCCTGTGCAACCGAATTGAAAATGGATGCAGCCGTCGATTACAAAATCATCGAGCATATTGAAAAGCCCGATATAAAAAAGAACATGAAAAGCTCGGAAGTCTACCTGGTTGCTGCAAATCGAGAGCTAAATTCATACAATTTTTATAAAAGCCTTGCAGACAGCTACCCCGCCGGTGAAGTGAAAGACCTTTTGGCCAAAATGGCAAATGAAGAGTTAAAACATAAGGAAAAGATGGAGTATCTATACTCGAATACGGCTTTTCCGCAGACAGCGGGCGGTTGATCGATTTGCTGTATCTTGTATTGTGATGGATTACGGGGGACATCGTCCCCCGGTCTATATAGACTGATCGTCAGATTTATACTCGTAGTTTCGCTGTTTTCGTATGGAGGGGGTTATCGATGATGGTGAGTCTTCTAAAAAGCCATTTTTTTTGCTCGTTTGCCTTTTGCCTCGCCCTTTCTTTTTTACCTGTGACGATGGATGTGGGAAAAGCTTTTGCCCTTCCGGCAGAAAGGGCTTCGGGGTCCCCTGTATCCTTTGCCGATCTGGCGGAAAAATTAAGCCCTGCCGTGGTCAATATCAGCACCACGAAGACAATTAAGGGCCGTTCCGGTTCGCCTTTCGGAGGTGATGCGCCGTTTCAGAGATTCTTCGGACAGGATGATTTTTCCAGAAGGTTTTTCGGTGATAGTCCTCGAAGAGAGTTCAAGCAGACAAGCCTGGGATCGGGTTTCATCATTTCCGGTGACGGGTATATTTTTACGAACAACCACGTCATTGAGAAAGCAGACAAGATCAAGGTCAAACTTTCAACCGGGAAAGAATATGATGCAGAAATAAAAGGCAGGGACCACAATACGGACATCGCCCTGATCAAGATAAATCCGGACCGGGAATTACCCGTCGTTCAGTTTGGAGATTCGGACAAGATGCGGGTCGGTGAATGGGTATTTGCCATCGGCAATCCCTTCGGTCTGGATCATACGGTCACAGCCGGGATCGTGAGCGCCAAGGGGCGTGTCATCGGATCGGGACCTTATGATAACTTCATTCAGACGGATGCCTCCATTAATCCCGGAAACAGCGGGGGTCCCCTGTTTAATCTCAACGGTGACGTTATCGGGATCAACACAGCCATCGTCGCTCAGGGACAGGGGATCGGTTTTGCCATACCCATCAATACTGCAAAAAGCATTGTCAATGATCTCAAAATGAAGGGGAGTGTCACCCGGGGCTGGCTGGGAATTTCCGTTCAGGACGTTACAGAAGACATTGCGCAAACGTTGAAGCTGAAAGACAGGCGGGGAGCGCTGATCGGTCAGGTATTTGAGGGAGATCCTGCAGATAAGGCGGGGATTAAAGCGAGTGATATCATTATTGGTATTGACGGTAAAGAGATCCGGGATTCCCATGAATTGCTGCGAATCGTGGCCGCCCTCATTGTGGGGGAAAAAGTCAGGGTCAAAATCTGGCGCGATGGTCAGGAGAAGGTCTTCAGTGTTACCATAGGAGAAAGAAAGGATGAAAAGATACTGGCCGGACCGGGGAAGGCAGACGAACATTACGGGATGACCGTTCAGGAAATGACTCCTGAAATGGCAAAGCATTTCGGAATTTCGCAAAAAGCGGGGGTGATTATTACCCAGGTTCGGGAAGGGAGCCCTGCGGACGATGCCGGTTTAAAAGAGCAGGATATTATCCTTAAGATCAACAAAGTAAAGATTTCCTCACTTAAAGAATTTGTCAAGGAAATTTCCCGGGACCGCCGGGAAGAGACGGTTCTGCTTCTCATAAATAGGGGGGAGGCGACATTTTTCGTTACGTTGCGGACAGGGGCTTCGAAATAGAAATCCTGTTGTTGACATGTTATAATCAAGCTGATAATGAGCGATCGGAAAAATAAAACGCATCAGGAGGGGGAAATGAACCATTTCGTTCCCAAAAGGATTTTTTTTACAAAGGGCGTCGGCACCCACAAGGACGAACTCCACTCCTTTGAGCGGGCCCTGAGAGATGCGGGTATAGAAAAATTCAATCTTGTGCAGGTATCGAGTATCTTCCCTCCGGGGTGTAAAATGGTTTCTAAAACACAGGGAATCAAAGAGATGGTTCCCGGCGCCATTACTTTTTGCGTCATGAGCCGTTGCTGCAGCAATGAACCCAAGCGACTCCTCGCCGCGTCCGTCGGTTGCGCCATTCCGGCGGATAAATCATCCTATGGATATATCAGCGAGCACCATGCCTTCGGTCAGACAGAAAAACAGGCGGGTGACTATGCGGAAGATCTGGCTGCAGGCATGCTGGCCTCTACCCTGGGCATCGATTTTGATGTCGATGAAAGCTGGGACGAAAAAAAAGAAATATTCAAGATCAGCGGAAAAATCGTCAGAACTCGCAATGTGACCCAGTCTGCCATTGTTAAAAATGCAGGATACACGACCGTAGTCGCCGCCGCTGTATTTGTTTTCTGATCGTTCTTCTCTCTCATTCCGATCATCGTGATTGCAGGTCGCATCCACTGCTCCCATCGGTTCCTCCGTCGTTGTGACGACTTAATATCATAGACTTTCAAGTATTTCAAAACTGTCCGTGTGAACAGCCGGTTACCAGGCAGCCGTTCTTTCCCCGATTGCAAAGAAGGTCTATTCCATTTGAAAAACTTAAAACAAAAGGATATGGAAAGAAATTGATTCCTGAGTTGATGATGCAGAATGTCGGTGAAGTTGAGATGCCGTATCTTTCATACGGCGATGGGAATAAAACCCTGATTCTTCTCCATGCAACGGGCTTTATATCCTGGTTGTGGCATCCTGTTGCCAGAGACCTTTCATCCATGTACCGGGTCGTTGTTCCCCATATTGTGGACTACCGTGCCGCCAATCCAGAAAATGGCGCTCTCCCCTGGATGACTATTGCCGGGGATATCGTCGCCTTCTGTGAAAAAGGCGGCATCGAAAACCCATACCTTGTCGGTCACTCCATGGGAGGAGCCGTCCTGGCCCTTGCCGTTGCCCGGTATGGTCTGGCTGCAAAGGCCATGATTCTCATAGAGCCCATTTTCCTGCCTCCGGAATTTTATCGCTTCAAGATGAGCGTGGAGGACCACCCCCTGGCTGTCAGGGCTGTGAGACGGAAAAATCACTGGGAAAATGCGGAAGAGGCCTTGGCCTACCTTAAATCGAGGACGCTTTTTACGAAATGGGATGCAGAAGTGCTGCAACTTTACATCGATTACGGAATGAAAGAAGGAGAAAACGGCGGGCTTCAACTGGTCTGTTCCCCGGAAACGGAAGCGGCTCTCTTTATGGGAGGTGTGCAGGTTGATCCGTGGCCACTGCTGCCTGCGGTCACATGCCCCGTTCTTGTCGTTGAGGGGAAGGAAAGTGACAATGACCGGTTCGTCGATATACAAAAAGTCGTGTCCGTTTTTCCTCATGCGTCGCATAAAGTGATCGCGGATGC
>JBAWYD010000007.1:0-39239 GCA_037143735.1 Deltaproteobacteria bacterium | reverse complement strand
CCAGGTCTGCATCCTGGATCAAAATGATATCTCCGGTGGCGTTATTAAAACCCGTTTGGATGGACTTGCCTTTGCCGGAATTCTTTTCGTGGAAAATGGTTTTTATTTCAGGATGGTTAATGTTTTGAACGACATCACGCGTACCGTCCGTTGATCCGTCATCCACAACGATAATTTCTTTCCTGAAGGGAGTCGCCAGAACTGCATTAATTACATCCCTGATCGTATTCTTCTCATTGAATGCGGGAATAACGATACTTAGAGTAAAGTCGTCTATTTGAAGGTTAGTTTGTTTCATTTTTCCGTGCCTTTTATAATATTTCCATGCCCGGAAAGCAATAAATCAATTTGCTGATCTATCATCCTTACGCAGAAAAAGAACACTTACTTTGTCCTCGTAGGCTATTTGCCATTCCGGCTCTCTCCTCATGAGAACATCCGTTTGGGAGTTTCTTTTTATGAGGACCATGGTGTGGGGATACTTACGCAAGAAGGTTTGCCAGCCTTCACGACCGTGGAGAAAACGGAAATATTCTTTGGAGACATCACTTTCATATACAGTCTCGTACCGGCCGTCCATACCTACATGACATGCAGGATAACAATGCCAAATGATGAATTCTCCCCAGTCAAAGTGGGGCAAAATGTTGCCTTGCCAATTATGAGACTTAATCCACTCGATGGCTCCAACCGGATAGTATGGCGAAGGGGTTCTAAGATCAAATACGGGATTGAAAATAAATTTACAGAACGAGGCGGTGGTCAGGATAAAATCTATCTTTGCAAGCGGCAGGAACGGATAATGTGAAAACATTACACCTTCAATCCATGTATTTATTCTGAAAACTTACGCCAAGCGAATTGTCAAAGAACACATTTAATGCAATTTTGATGGCGTATTACCTCAATATGAAAGGGTAATGGAGAAAAAATAACGGATGTTTTAATTGCTATTACAGGCCAGACGGTGGCAACGCAAAAAAAAAGGGGCAAGTTGAATAACCTTCCCCCCTTTTTAAAGATCGAACAGTTGATGTTACTAGTTTGACGTGATGGTGCCGTTGCTATCAACGGTATATGTCTTGGGGCCGTCTGCATGCTTAGCAGTGATAGTGCCAGAAGACGCTGTAATGGTAGGCACAACCGTCACAGACGCTGTCTGTTTAAACCCATAGGCTTCCAAGTTGGTCAAGGTAGGTGTTCCTGTAGGATTGTCAGAGAAGTATGCCGCGGCTGCCGTGTAGGCGTTCTTTGCATCTGCGTTGGCCGAGGAATTGTAACCTCTCTGCCTGTATGCCGTGAACTGCGGGATGGCGATGGCTGCCAGGATGCCGATGATGGCGATAACGATCATCAGCTCGATCAACGTGAAACCTTTCTGTCCCCTTTTCTTGTGAAGTTCCTTAATCATGTCATTCACTCCTTTTCAATTTTTTATTTCGGGATTTAAAATACATTTATGAATTTTTTCTATCATGCACGTCTTGTTTGTTCTATCACCCCCCTTGCGTTTTTCTTGTTTTTCCTGATACACGACTTTTGTTTCATGAGACACTGTATTAGCAAATAATATACCAGAGAGCACAAGTCTTCCGTCAGTATCCATCAAGAGGAGTCATTGCCTGTTATTATGATTATTTAGACATCTCCCACAGCCGTGAAGGCCTTTTCGTCTTTTCCCTTCAATCAGCCCGATACGGTAATTTTCACCAGATAGCCGTAAATTTCACTTCTCTATACTACAATGCGGTCTTCAATAAAAGGATGATTTCAACCCACAAGCGGTACCATCCCGCATCCCATTAGCGCTTTACAGACGACAAATGTTCGTGATAAGCGTTTTGCACGCCTGCAGTTTTTATAAAGTGAACGATTTTTTCAATCTAAAAAGATCGATGCCGCCATGTACGATGTGCTTTTACAGCGAGGTCTGTCCCTCCTTTTCTTAGCCATTCTTTTTATTATGGCGACGGGGCTTGGCCGTCTCGCATTGGGAAGATTCAATAACTCTTTTGTCACTTTCGGTGAACAGCTCTTCTTTTCGGCGGGGATTGGATTTGGAATCGTCGGTTACTCCGTCTTCATTCTTGGACTCCTCCAGGGACTTTCCACCGGGCTTCTCGGATTCCTTCTCGTTTCTCTTTTTCTGTTATCGACAGCAGGCTGGTTGGGAATAAAGAACAATTTTCCTGAATGGTTCAAGCAAAAACGTCTATCGCTTCTTGAAATGGCATTCGCCGCTTTGCTCCTTCTTTGTCTTGCCGGCGCCTTTATTCTTACCCTGACTCCGGAAATCGGCAAGGACGCCCTGATCTATCACCTCGCTGTACCAAAGTTATTTTTGAAGCATCAAGGATTTTTCTTCATTCCGGGGAATATTTTCTCTCATTATCCCCTTCACAGCGAGATGTTGTTTCTTGTCGGTTTATTCCTCCAGGGAGACATCCTGGCCAAGGGGATACATTTCCTTGCCCTTCTCTTCATCCTGCTGGGAATGTACCAATTTACCCGGCGCCATATGGAAGGCAACGACTTTCCTCTTCTCAGCTTATTGGTCTTCTGCTCTATTCCATCCGTCTTCGTGATTTCTCACACAGCCAACAACGATCTTTTCGTAACGTACTATTCCATGGCCGCAGTTTTTGCTTTCGTCAACTGGTTCAGCAGAGAAAACAATGGATGGCTTATCCTTAGCGGTGTTTTCACAGGCCTGGCAATGGCGAGCAAATACACAGCCCTTTTTCTGCCCCTTCTCGGTTTCCTTGGCATCCTGTTAGCAGCGCGACATCATCGAATCTCCAATAAGCGGGTACTGCTCCTTCTCTTTCTTTACGGTCTCACCACAACCATCACAGGGTCTCCTTTCTATATAAAGAACTGGATAATGACGGGAAATCCCACCTACCCTTTTCTTTACAGTATCTTCGGAGGCAAGGGATGGGAGCCGGAACAGGCGGGATTCTATGATTTATTTGTTCAGAACCTGGGCATGGGCAGAACTTTTCTGGATTATATACTCCTTCCGTGGAATCTCAGTTTCCATGCAAAAATGGGCAGTATCCAATTCGACGGATTGGTAGGACCCACATTCATCCTGATCCTCCCATTTGCATTCATGATACGCAAACTGGATAAAACATTAATAATCGTGACAGCATATTGTCTTTTTACCTTTTTGTTCTGGGCCTTTTCGGCTCAGCAGATCCGCTATCTGATACCCATTTTCCCGTTTCTGGCAATCCTCACCGGTCTTATACTGTCATGCTGCCGGCGGGAGAAGGTTCTCCTGTTTTTTGTGATGATCCTGCTATCAGGAAGCCTCGCATGGAATGGTTACCACACCATAAAGGATTTTTCGAACATCAGACCTGTCCATGTGATTATCGGTAAAGAAGGGAGAGAGGAATTTTTAGATCGCATGCTTCCGTCCTACAAAATGTACGATTACCTGAACCATCGACTGCCGCAGAACTCTAAAATTTTTCTGATCTATATGAAAAACTGGACATTTCTCTGTGAAAACGAATGTTATTCGGATTCCATGTTCGAGTCATATACCATTCAGAAAATCCTCTCTCTCTCTCAGTCGCCAGACGAGGCTTCCTCCGAGCTCATAAAAAGGGGGTTCACACACATTTTGTGCGATGTGAATTATATCTACGGCCCACCGAGCACTTTTTCACCCTATGAGAAAGCCCTCTTTGCCCGGATGCAGAGGGAGAAGCTTCAGTTGGTGACAACTCATGGATCGTATGTTCTCTATCGCATCAAAGATTCATGAAACAAAGAGTATTTCATGCCTTGACACGTGACAGGGGATACAATAATAGACAAGAAGGAGTGATAGAGGAGGATCGATGTACGAGGTTAGTATTAAAAAATCTTTTTCTGCCGCCCATGTGTTAAAAGAAATTGGCGGCAAATGTGAGAATCTTCATGGGCACAACTTTATGGTCGAGATCTCTGTGGCTTCCTGTGAATTGAACACGGAAGGCATTTTGATTGACTTCAGAATCCTGAAAAAATGGGCGGATGAGATCCTTGAAGAGCTTGACCATAAATATCTTAACGAAATCGAATATTTTAAAGAAACAAACCCGTCGTCAGAACTCATAGCCAAATTCATCTATGACAGGATTTCAATACATGCCAGACGCCATCATGTCGAAGTGTCCCGCGTCACAGTCTGGGAATCAGAGAATGCACGGGTCTCTTATAACGGAAGTAACTGATGATTGATGTTCAAAACCAGAAAGATCACAGAAATATCGACATTAAAAAGGTCGGCGTCAAGGGAATCAAATACCCCATTGTTGTTCTTGACCGCACCCGTGGCACACAACCCGTCAACGCGACCATCAATATCTATGTCAACCTGCCGCATCACTTTAAGGGAACACATATGAGCCGATTTGTCGAAATCCTGAACGAATTCAGAGGACAAATCAATATTAAAACGTTCCATACGATTCTTGAGAAGATCAGGGATAAACTCCATGCAAAATCAGCACATATGGAGATTGATTTTCCGTACTTCATAGAGAAAACAGCCCCCGTTTCGGGTGCAAAAAGCCTCATGGAATACAGGTGTTCATTTTGCGGACAAAACGACGTCAGCAATACAGACTTCCTGGTCGGTGTTATCGTGCCCGTGATGACCGTTTGCCCCTGTTCCAAAGAAATCAGCAACATGGGGGCACATAACCAGAGGAGCATTGTCACCGTAAAAGTCAGATTCAAAAAGTTTTTCTGGATTGAGGATCTCATAAGGATTGTGGAGGATTCAGCCAGCGGCGAAGTGTATTCCCTTCTGAAAAGGGTGGATGAGAAATTCGTAACGGAAAGGGCTTACGAAAATCCTATGTTCGTTGAAGATGTGGTAAGAAATGTGGCCGAGCAACTGAACGGGAATGACAATTTTAACTGGTACAGCATCGAGGCTGAAAACTTCGAGAGCATCCATAATCACAGCGCATATGCGTTTGTGGAAAAAAACGGCATATCCGGATATTGATTAACCAACGATCGAATTTTCAATTTATTTTGACAAAACCTTGTTAATCCTTTAGAGAAACTTAGAACGATGGCATGAGAGAGATTTCAGGCATGAGTTTAAATAACGAAAATACTTTTTTTAATTTATACAACCATGGTTTCATAAGGGTTGCGGTCTGCATCCCCGTGGTAACGGTGGCCGATACACCCCTCAACACCGAAAGAACCATCCGGCTCGCACAGGAGGCTGCAACCAACAATGCCATGTTCGCCCTTTTCCCGGAACTCGGCCTCTCAGCCTACTCAAACGAGGACCTTTTTCATCAGGATGCCCTTTTAAAAAGTGTCATCGATGCTATCTGCATTATCCTCGAGGCGTCAAAAAAACTGAATTTGATTTTGGTTGTCGGCGCCCCCATACAGGCTGATCTGCGACTTTTCAATTGCGGTATTGTCATTTACCAGGGCCGTATCCTCGGCGTTGCAATCAAATCCTATCTCCCGAATTACCGTGAATTTTACGAAGGCCGCCAATTCAGCCAGGCGGATGAAGCAATGTCAAAAACGATTGATATATGTGGTCAGGAGAACATTCCCTTCGGATCGGATATCATTTTTCATGTAAAAAACGTAAAGCACTTTAAATTCTTCATTGAGGTATGTGAGGACGTCTGGGTACCTATCCCACCGTCAAGCTATGCCTCCATGGCTGGAGCAACGGTGATTGCAAACCTGTCTGCATCCAACATTACGATCGGCAAATCGGATTATCGCCACAGCTTGACAGCCAACCAGTCGGCGCGTTGCATATCCGCATATCTCTATGCAGCAGCGGGGCCCGGTGAATCAACGACAGATCTGGCATGGGACGGTCATGCCATGATCTACGAAAATGGAAACCTTCTGGCCGAATCGGAACGCTTTCAGTGGAATTCCCAGGTCATTTTCGCGGATGTGGACCTTGACCGCCTTGCCCAGGACAGAATGCGAATGAACAGCTTTGGTCAGAACGCCAGGGCTCATAAAGCAAAACTGCTGGAATTTCGTCAGGTATCTTTTTCCGTTGACCTTATTGAAAAGAATATCTTGCTGCAAAGAGAATATCCGAGATTCCCTTACATCCCTTCAGACCCGGGCAAACGTGACCAGCGCTGCTACGAAGCATACAATATCCAGGTTCACGGATTGACTCAGAGATTGAAATCTTCCGGCATAGAGAATCTCGTCATCGGCATTTCCGGGGGTCTCGATTCCACACACACCCTGATTGTAGCAGCGAAGACCATGGATTTATTGGATTTGCCGAGGTCCAACGTGAAAGCATATACGATGCCCGGATTCGCAACGTCTGAAAAAACATATACAAATGCCCTGAGCCTCATGAAGGCTATCGGTGTGGAAGCCAACGAGATCGACATCAGACCGAGCTGTATGCAGATGCTCAGAGATATCGGCCATCCATACGCAGAGGGGGAAAAGCTGTACGACATAACCTTTGAAAACATACAGGCGGGAGAACGAACATCTCACCTCTTTCGAATCGCCAACATGAGGAATGCCCTTGTTGTCGGCACCGGAGACTTAAGCGAGCTCGCATTAGGCTGGTGCACTTACGGAATTGGCGATCACATGTCACACTACAACGTAAATGCCAGTGTACCGAAAACATTTATACAGCACCTGATCCGCTGGGTTGCTCAATCATCACAATTTTCGAGGGAAACTTCCGAAATCCTGCTCGATATTCTGGAAACGGAAATCAGCCCCGAATTGATCCCGGGAAAAGACGTCAGTCAGCCCTCCCAAAAGACCGAAACCTTCATAGGCCCCTACGAATTGCAGGATTTTAACAACTTCTACATCACGCGATTTGGTTACCTCCCCACCAAAGTCGCTTTCATGGCCTACTGCACATGGAGAGACAAGACCAGGGGCCAATGGCCCAATGTTCCCGAAGACAAGAGAAACCAGTACACGATCGGAGAGATAAAACAATGGCTTCAAGTTTATCTGTACCGCTTCTTTAAATTGAGCCAGTATAAACGATCATGTGTACCAAATGGCCCGAAAGTGGGATCAGGGGGCTCTCTCTCACCGAGGGGGGACTATCGGGCGCCAAGCGATAGCGAGGCAACCGTGTGGATGGATAACATTAAAACCGTACCTGATCAGGATAATGGAATACTATGAAACGGGCAAGTTACGGAGACTTCGATGCAACAGAGCTGTTCTGCCCTGCCTGTAAAAGGGCAGTTCCGGTGCGAAAAAAACTCCTGTTGATCCTGTCCAATGGTGACAAATATGATTACAGTTGTGTGTACTGTGGAACATCCGTAGGAGACAAAACGGTTACGCATAAAGACAAATTTAAAATTACGATCAAGTAACCCTCCGGATCATCACCGTTGCTCCTTTTTCTGCAAGGCCTTTTTTAATTTTTCTCCGAGAGAGCCCGTGTCTGAATCTGTTTTATCTCCGGCGCCATGGTCCTCATACGTAAGGACGCACTCACTTCGTCCCGATATCCCCTCCAGATAGTCTCCAAGAAGTTCCCGGCTATGAACATCCTCATGACAATAGACGCAGAGATTCTCCCAGTTACTCCCATCTTGAGGGTTGTTATGGTGATTGCCATCCTTATGGTGAACCGTCAGAAGTTGACGTTGCGAGTCACCAAATTCCCGGCTGCACCTTGCGCAAATTAGGCCATGAAGGGTGAGTGACCGTTCACGATACTCCTCATTCGGAAGATTCCGCGTATCCTTCTTCAGATCCCGGATAACTTCCTCTGCGGATTTTGTTGATGACGGCTTGTCTTTGGCGGTGATGGTACGAACTCGCCCCCACTTGTTTCCAAAACTAATGCGGGACACGATTTTCCTCCCTTCAATTAAAGATTCCTCTTCCACCTCCTCAGGACCTGGCATTCCGAAAAGGAAAAACAGGATCTGCAAGTTGAAATGCGGGGGACATGTTCCCCCTTAACGAGAAGAACGAAACACGTCGAGAAAAACCCGAACCCCCTTTAACGCGGCAGTTGCTGTTTTGATTGTCTTGAAGAGAGGAAGTCTGAGACTTTCTCTCAAGATTTGTTCGAAGTCAAGGAAGAGCTCCAACACACCCTGTACACGCCTAACGACAAGAGAAATGCTTTCGATTTGATTATTTGCCGCATACGTTGCCTTGTTTATATTTGCAGTGATCTCATCTAAATTTTTCAGGATGCCCGGCAGACTTTGATTCAGCAGATTCAGGGTAGCCGTGATGCTTTTTGCAGTTCGCCAGATCTGGATGAGAAGAGGAATGGATAAAGCCGCAATCAGGAGAAACACAACACTTAGAATAACCACACTAATCTCCAGATACATAGGTATTCTCCTTTACGTTAAGCTGATATATCGGGTTGCGTCTATCCCTTTTCCTCTTTGAATGCGTCAACACCTGCATCTATCGCTTTTTTAAAGCGGCTTTTGGTGTCCTGAAGGGTATCTTTCCCCCGTTCGGCAAGTTCACCCACCTTTTCTTCCATCTCTTCAACTTTTTCTTTTGCAGAAGATTCCATCTGCTTCAAGTGCTTCACGGCAGCTTCATAAGCCTTCTTGCTTTTTTCAAGAGCCGCTTCGTATTCCTCTTTAGCCTTTACCATCAGATCTTCTGCTTTTCGTCCGATCTCTTCCCGTGTTTCCTTGCCACTCTTGGGAGCATAGAGAATGCCTATAACAGCGCCCATCAACCCTCCAATGAGTAACCCTTTAATAAAATCATCCGCTTTACTTGACATATCCTTACCTCCTAATTTTAATGAACTCGTAAAGAGTTGAATTTGTCCCGTTTTTGTCATTCCCGCGAAAAGTCGAATTTTAGCTCATTTAGGACTTTTTACGAAACGATGACATTTGATATGTTTAATTGCCGGAGTAATAAAGTCGATATATGTTTTCACTTTAACACAAAAGAACGGCAATCACAAAACGAAAAAATCTTTCAATAATAAAAAACAAACCGGATATTCAAATGTTGAGTACCCGGTTTGTCTAATTTTTACAGAACCCCTAAGTAAAGATATTACTTTGCCGCTGGAGCCGGAGCTGCTGGTGCAGGTGCTGCGGGAGCGGGAACTGTTCCAGGAGCAGGAGCAGGAGCAGGCGCCGGAGCTGGAGCCGGAACTTCCTTCTTGACAGGCTCCGCAGGTTTCTTCTCTTCTGCTTTCTGGCAACCAACCACTGCGAATGATAATGTAACAAAAAACAACAGTGAAATGAATACAGCAAATACCCTCTTCATTCTCGTATCACCTCCTTTCAAGATTTTTCCATCGGGATAACGTCTATACCCTTCAAGAGCGACGAGAAAATACGCTTTTTTTTTGCCTTGTCAAGACAAATTTATAATTATATAAGGCAAATTCATTGCATAACCAGGGAGTGGGATAATGATTTTAGGCATTGACGTAGGAGGTACACACACAGATGCGGTCCTGATTGAAGATCTGAAAGTGAAGAAAAAGATGAAGACCAGGACAAATGAAAAGAACTTAATAGATTCACTCTTATGTGTGACGTCTGAATTGTTGAGGGGAGAAAATTTAGAAAAACTTAAACGTATCGTCCTTAGCACCACCATTTCCACGAATGCCATCGTTCAGAATAAGGCAGACAGGGTCAGCCTCATTCTTGTAAGCGGTCCCGGACTTCCCCCATCCCTTTTGACAATCAATGAAGATACGCATTTCGTCTCCGGTTATGTCAATCATCGGGGTATTGAAATTACGGAGATAGATCAAAATGAGGTATCCAAGATAAGCACGCTCTTTAAAGAAAAAGGGATTCAACATGTTGGTATCGTAGGAAAATTTTCAACAAGAAACCCCGACCAGGAAATAATGATCGACGAAATCATTCGTGATGGTTTTAGACATGTATCTCTTGGTCACAGGATGTCAGGACATCTCAATTTTCCCAGGCGCATCTCAACGACCTATCTCAATGCCGCCATATGGGAGCTGTACAACGATTTCGTAAGACAGGTCCTGAATTTTGTTAACCAGTGGGGGTTTGAGGTCCCCATTTATATCCTGAAGGCGGACGGAGGAACGATAGATATAACCCAGTCTGTTGAACTTCCCGTCCAGACAATACTTTCCGGACCCGCTGCCAGCATTATGGGTATTATGAGCATGTTTGATCGCAGGGAAGACGCCATAGCCATCGATATAGGCGGCACGACAACAGACATCGCTATTTTTGCAGACGGATCACCTCTTCTGGAAGTTGTTGGTGTTACCATAAATGGTCATAAAACATTGATCAGAGGGTTGCACACAAAATCCATAGGGCTCGGCGGAGACAGCAGGGTCAAACTTCAAAATAATCAGATTACGATTGGTCCTGAACGGGAGGGCCCAGCCGCTGCCTTTGGAGGGCCATGCCCTACGCCGACAGATGCCATGATCGTTCTGGGCATGACCGAAATCGGTGACAAAGAAAGGGCTGTGCAGTCGGTAATGGACATAGCCGCTAAGATGAATGGTTCTGTTACAGATACAGCCAGAGTTATCATAGATCATATGTGCCGTCAGATTGTATCCCAGATCAATGGGATGATCGAAGAAATTAACAACAAGCCTGTATATACGATCTACGAAATGTTTGAGGTGAAGAAATTAAAGCCCGTGGCATTATATGTCGTTGGAGGGCCCGCGCATTCCATATCCGGCATCCTTGGGGAGTTGTTGGGCTGCCCTGCCTACGTGCCGGAACACGCAGAAGTAGCCAACGCCATCGGGGCTGCCCTCGCCCGGACAACGGCAGAACTCACACTTCTTGCCGATACGGAAAGAGGAACCCTTATCATCGGTCAGGAAGGTGTTCAAACCGCCATACCGTCCACATTTACAAAAGATGATGCTCTCAGAATCGGCATTAAAACACTAAAAGAGAAGGCCTTAAAATTGGGAGCCAAAGAGGAAGATTTGGAAATCGAGGTTATTGAAGATCAAGAATTCAATATGGTAAGGGAATATTACACAACGGGTAAAAACATCAGGTTAAAGGTTCAAGTCAAACCGGGGTTAATAGCCGGGTACAAAAGGGGGAATGGAATATGTTGAAAAAAAGAAGAAAAACGGGCCTCGTCTTCTTTCCCGCCTTTGACTGGGCTATATCTCCAACACACCCGGAACGGGAGGAACGGCTTCTTTATACTCAGGACCAGGTGTTCGAAGAAGGACTGCTCGACTTTGACAATATTATCGAATACAAACCTGGTATTGCAACGGTTGATGATATCAACCGTGTCCACATCTGCGTTCCCGATGCAGAAAGAGTCATCACAGAATCCCACCTCATCTCGGCCGGTGGAGCTATTACGGCAGCGGAAAAGGTCCTCAGGAAAGAGGTTGATAACGCCTTCGCCCTCGTCAGGCCTCCGGGGCATCACGCCATGCTTGTTGTACACGGCGCCCGCGGCTTCTGTAATGTCAATATCGAAGCGATCATGGTTGAATATATCAGGAAAAACTATGGTATCAAGAGAATTGCCATTGTTGATACGGATTGCCACCACGGAGACGGAACACAGGACATCTACTGGAATGACCCGAACGTCCTCTGCATTTCCGTTCATCAGGACGGCAGAACCCTCTATCCCGGCTCGGGATTCCATGAGGAGTTTGGCGGCCCCAATGCCCTGGGAGCGACCATAAACATCCCCCTCCCGCCAGGTACATCGGATGAAGGCTTTCATTTTGTACTGGACAACGTAATCCTGCCCATCCTTGAAGAATTTAAGCCTGATTTTGTAATAAACTCGGCGGGGCAGGACAACCACTACACGGATCCCATTACCAATATGCGCTTTACCGCTCAGGGATATGCCTTGTTGAATGAAAAGCTGTCTCCGGATATTGCAGTTCTGGAGGGTGGATACTCCATTGAACATGCCCTCCCTTATGTCAATGTCGGCATTATTCTGGCAATGGCAGGCCTCGATTACAGTCATGTCAGGGAACCGAATTTCAATCCCAACAGCGTTAAACAATCCGATGAAATCAGAAAACATATAGAGCAGGAAGCTGTGCAGATTTACAGTCTCTGGAAAAACAGAGAATCCATGAAAAAAAATCTCGTCGGAAGCGCCAGATACACAAAGCGAAAAAAAAATATCTATTACGATACGGACGGAATCAGGGAAAATCAGGAAGAAACGGTCAAAATCTGCGATCAGTGCGGAGGGCTTGTCATGATTGACTCCAAAGCAGACACGGGTAATAGAATTTTTGCCATTATCATTCCCCGGATGAGCTGCCCCGATTGCAGACAGCATGGAGAAGAGATATACGCCTTAACCAATAAAAGAGAGTATGATTACGTCTATCTCCAGGATAAAGACATGGATGTTTTCTGTGTTGGCAGCGGGAAATGAAGCTTACGAACGATTCCCTTCACCGGACTGAAAAGAGCCTGAAGAAGCTACTGGAAATCATTCACCGGTTGCGATCTCCCGAAGGTTGTTTGTGGGACCGGCAACAGAAAAAGAAAGATATTGCCGGATACCTTATGGATGAGGCGTATGAAGTCATTGACGCCATTGAGAGCGGGCGCCCTGCGGCACTGAGAGAAGAACTGGGCGATCTCCTTTTTCAGATTTTTTTCCTTGCAGGTATTTCAGAAGAGGCGGGTGATTTCGACATCTCTGATGTCATGAAAGATGTAACAGAAAAAATGATCAGACGGCACCCTCACGTCTTCGGAAACAAAAAAGTCAGCAACATCGAGGAAATCCGATCGAACTGGGAAGACATCAAGAAATTCACGGAAAACAGGAATAAAGATGGCAGCGTGATTCAGGCCGGTATAAACCGCTCTATGCCGTCTTTGCTTGCAGCGCAAAAAATGACCGAAAATGCATCGAAAGTCGGTTTTGATTGGGTAAAGGCAGACGAGGTTCTCTCTAAGGTCGAAGAGGAACTACTTGAATTTAAAACAGCTCTTGAATCTGACGACCATGAAAAAATCAAGGAAGAAATTGGCGATCTTTTTTTATCACTGGTAAACTTCTGCCGATTTATCGATGTGAGTGCCGAAGAATCATTGAAGGCAGCTATAAATAAATTCGGAAACAGATTTCAATATTTGGAAAACCGGTTAGCGGCAAGCGGGAAAACTCCCATGATGGCCTCCCTCGAAGAAATGGATGATCTATGGAATGAATCGAAATTGATCGAAGCGGATAATGGTCGGAAATCATGAAGTTTTTTTTGTGTGTGTTGGGAGTGGTATTGATCATCGAAGGACTCCCCTATTTTGCCTTTCCCGAAAAAGTCAAGGTTTTTCTCTTGAAATTACGTGATGTTCCCGACTCGACCCTGCGGATATTGGGACTGCTCGTCATGGCCATCGGATTGATTCTTGTGTATTTTGGAAGGAGTGCGTAGAATAAAACAAGTCCATTGACTTTCATGAACATTTCTGATTACCTCCCCAATTCCCCAAACCTTTAAGAAAGGAAGAGCCCCGACCTTAAATGAGATTAGGAGATTTTGATTACAATCTTCCCGAGGGACTTATAGCCCAGCAACCACATGAGATGAGGGATCAGTCCCGGATGATGGTCATCAATAGAACAACGGGAAACATTGTCCATGACATTTTTTTAAACCTGCCGGACTATTTAAAAAGGCAAGATGTTCTGGTCATTAACGATTCGAAGGTCATCCCCGCAAAATTAATCGGGAAAAAGGAAACGGGCGGATTGATCGAGATACTTCTCCTTTCAAAAAAATCTGAAGAAGCCCAAAAGTGTTCCACATGGGAGGTACTGCTGAGACCCGCCAAGAGAGTTCAGCTCGGCGCCAGGATATTTTTTGAGAGTGGTTGTGAGGGAATCATAACTGATCGGATAACTGACAAAAAATGGCTCATCACATTTATTACGCGGATGGATTTTGATTGTTTTCTGAATCAATTCGGAGTCGCTCCGCTTCCGCCTTACATCAAGCGGGAAAAAAGCACATCAAGGGATGAAGATATTGACAGGTATCAAACCATATATGCGAGAATCCCCGGATCAGTCGCAGCACCGACCGCGGGGCTTCACTTTTCTCATCATGTTATCAATGCGCTTGAGAAAAATGACGTTCTGATTGCCTCTGTAACGCTCCATGTCGGTTATGGAACATTTTTTCCCATTGAAACGGATCATGTGGAAAACCATGTCATGGAGAAAGAGTTTTTCGAAATAAGTGACAACGTTTCTCATATCATGAACAACGCTTCAAATGTCGTTGCTGTGGGAACAACCTCTACAAGGGTCATCGAATCGGCTACTGATGAAAATGGCAAGGTAAAACCGGGGTCATCCCATACAGACCTTTTCATTTATCCCGGTTATCGTTTCAAGAGGGTCAATACATTACTCACAAATTTCCATCTACCCAGATCATCCCTCTTTCTCCTCGTCTGTGCCTTCGGGGGCAAAGATCTGATCCGGAAGGCCTATGACCAAGCTATCGAACATCGATACCGATTTTACAGTTATGGAGATTGCATGTTGATTCTGTAGAGCATATTTTTTATCATCAATTTACCTTAAAAATCGGAATAGGAATTTTCCATATATGAAATACGACTTTAAAATCATTCTGAAAGATCCTGCCTCCGCTGCGCGTTTGGGAAAAATCTACACACCCCATGGCGAGGTAAATACTCCCGTTTTTATGCCCGTCGCAACGCAGGGCTCAGTGAAGGCGCTCACTCCGGAAATGGTCAGAAACATGGGAGCAGAAATGATTCTGGCGAATACCTACCATCTTTACCTGAGGCCTGGTCATAGCATCATCAACAAATTCAATGGACTGCATAAATTTATCAACTGGAATGCCCCGATTTTGACCGATAGTGGCGGTTTTCAGATATTCAGTCTCAGTGCGCTCAGAAAGATCACTGATGACGGTGTCATATTTCAGTCCCACATCGACGGGTCGAGACATTATATTACTCCCGAGATTGCCATCGAAATCCAGGAGGCTCTCGGTTCCGATATTATGATGTGTCTCGACGAATGCACTCCGTACCCCGCCAGTTTTGAAGAAGCGGAAAAATCGCTTGAATTGACAGTCAACTGGGCCCGGAGATGTAAAAATATAAAAAAAAGTAACGAACAGGCTCTCTTTGGAATTATTCAGGGCGGAATGTACCCGGAACTCCGTCGCAGGGCAATTGAAGAAATCTGCTTAAATATCGGTTTCGACGGCTACGCCCTGGGCGGGCTGAGTGTGGGGGAACCCAAGGATATCATGATGAACACTGTCAAAACAGCCGCACCCCTTCTGCCTGAAGAAAAACCTCGATATGTCATGGGAGTTGGCACTCCCGAAGATATTGTCGCATGTGTTGATTATGGAATCGACATGTTTGACTGCGTTATCCCTACAAGATGTGCCAGAAATGGATTGTTATTTACAAATCATGAAAAGGTTGTTATAAAGCACGCCCGGTACAAGGAGGATACGTCACCTCCCGATGAGACATGTGACTGTTATACGTGCAGAAACTATTCACGGGCATACCTGAGACACTTGTTTATGGCCAGGGAAATTCTGGCCATGGTCTTGAACACGATTCATAACGTCCGGCATTATATGCGTCTCACGGAACAGATAAGAGAGGCTATAAAAGACGGTCGGTATGCCGATTTTAAGAAAGCGTTTATGGAGCGAAACATTAATCAAGGAGGATACGAGAATTGACAGACTTGGTCTATGCCATGGGTAACTTCGGTGGAGGGGGCAGCGGTGGTGGAGGAGGAGATATCAGTTTTATCATCATGATGGCGGTTATTTTTGCCATCTTTTACTTTCTTCTTATCAGGCCCCAGCAGCAGAAGCAGAAAGAGCACAAAGCGATGCTTGCCAACATCAATCACGGTGACATGGTCATGACTTCCGGGGGAATCCATGGCAAAGTCACAGCTCTTACCGATACAGTGGTAACACTTGAAGTGGCCGAAAAAGTCAGAATCAAGGTGGCGAGGAATTGCATCGGCACCGTTTCGCAAAAAGCCACGAAGGAATAATCTCGAAAGGAACCGCGCATGCTAAAAAGTATCAGGATCAGGGCGGCTATGGCTTGTATTGTTTTACTTGCGAGCTTGTTTTACCTCACTCCATCCCTGACATCCAGCCTTCCCGATGTGTGGCAGAAACACCTGCCCACGGACAAAATACATCTGGGGCTCGATCTGCAGGGAGGGATGCATCTCGTTCTTGAAGTCGATACGGACAAGGCGGCGGAAAGCATCATGGAGAGAACCTCAAACGATCTCAAGGAAACCCTGATGGATAACAAGGTTCGTTTCCGACATATCGAAAGGACGAAGGACAACACCATATCCCTTGAATTTCCTGACAGTGCTTCGAAAACCGGGTTTGAAAACCTGATGAAAGATCATTATCCGGACCTTGAAACGGCAACCACAGAAACCCGTGATGGAAGAGAAACTGTTTTTCTCAAGTTTAAAGACAAAAGAAAAAAAGAAATTAAGAAGCTGACCATCGAGCAGAGCCTTGAAACGATTCGTAACAGGGTCGATCAGTTCGGCATCTCCGAAGCTGAAATTATTCCCCAGGGTGAAGACCGTATTGTCGTTCAACTTCCAGGTGTAAAAGATACGGCAAGGGCTAAAAATCTCATTGGGAAAACGGCCCTCCTGGAATTCAAACTTGTCGACGAAGAACACAGTCTGGATGATGCCTTGAGAGGCAATATTCCTGATGGAAGCGTCATCGCCTATGAAAATCGCATGGACAGACAGACCGGCAGGAAAGCCAGCGCTCCCATTTTGCTGAAAAACAAAACGCTTTTAACGGGCGGATACCTTGAGAGCGCTCAGGTAAAAATCAGCGACCGGTTCGGCGAACCCTACGTGGGTATCAAGTTCAATACCCAGGGTGCAAAAGACTTCGATCGAATCACAGGTGAAAACGTGAAAAAACGCCTGGCAATCGTCCTTGACGGCGTCGTCCATTCCGCACCGGTCATACAGGAAAGGATCTCCGGCGGCGAGGCACAGATCACAGGGTCATTTTCGATGGATGAAGCCAAAGATCTGTCCATTGTCCTCAGAGCGGGGGCATTGCCTGCGCCTGTTAATATTCTTGAAGAAAGGACCGTCGGGCCTTCTTTGGGGCAGGACTCTATCGACAAAGGCATTTTGGCTGCCGTCCTTGGAGCAATTCTGGTTGCCATATTCATGCTGGTTTATTACAGACTCTCCGGCTTGGTTGCAAATGTAGCTCTTATTTTGAACATGATTATTCTCCTTGGGGTTCTTGCAGCATTCAAGGCAACACTCACCCTTCCCGGTATTGCAGGTATTGTTCTTATCATTGGTATGTCTGTCGATGCCAATGTTCTTATATTTGAAAGAATTCGGGAGGAAATCAGGGGGGGGAAAACACCAAGGGCAGCGGTCGAAACGGGATATTCAAAAGCTTTTATGACCATTTTTGACACAAATGTGAATGCGTTGATTGCCTCTCTATTCCTCTTCGGTTTCGGCACAGGACCCGTTAAGGGTTTTGCGGTTACCCTTAGCATTGGTATTATTGCGAGCCTCTTCACCGCCGTATTTGTGACGAGAATCATTTTTGATTATTTTATCTGGAATCGAAAGATCAAGACCATCAGCGTATAAACTCAATATGTGACGAACCAATGCGGTAGCCTAAACATTTAGGAGATATAAATGGAACTCGTAAAACCAGGAATTAATGTTAACTTTGTCGGAAGATTAAAATACGCTGTTGCATTTTCTATAATACTTACGTTTATATGTGTGGTATCTATCCTATGGAAGGGACTTTATTACGGTATAGATTTTGCCGGCGGCACTTTGGTGCAGATCAAATTTCATCAGAAGACTTCCGCTGACGACATCAGAAAGGTTTTAAATGAGATCGGTATCGACGACAGTGTCATTCAACCATTCGGTTCCGATCAGGTTGTTGTCAGAACGGTGAAATCGTCATCGGACGTGAAAGGTCTTTCAAGCAAGATTGAAGGCTCTTTGAATGCCGCATACGGCAAGGATGCTTTTCAGGTGCAACGGGTCGAGGTTGTGGGGCCAAAGATTGGAAAAGACTTGACTAAAAAAGCCCTGCTGGCTGTCATTTTTTCGTGGATCGGCATGCTCGTTTATATCGCCTTCCGGTTTGATTTCCGCTACGCCGTCGGAGGCATTGTAGGAGTGATTCATGACGTCATTGTCGTTGTTGGAATATTTTCCATTTTTAATATTGAGTTCACACTGACAATTGTTGCTGCGCTACTCACCATTATTGGTTACTCTATTCATGACACCATTGTCCTTTTCGACAGGGTCAGAGAAAATGTGAGAAAAGATTCAAAAAAAGACCTCGGTACTATCATGAATGAAAGCATAAATCAGACTTTAAGTCGCACAATCCTGACTTCGCTCACCGTGGTGATTGTTGTCGCCGTCCTCTATTTTTTCGGCGGAGCTGTGATTCACGACTTTGCTTTTGCCCTGTTGGTCGGCGTGATTTTTGGTACTTATTCTTCTGTTTTTATCGCAAGCCCCGTTGTTCTGGTCTGGGAAAACATTAGACCCTCAACGAGCAAGAGGAAGAAATAACTTGCCACTCCTTGAAGTTGCAGGAATGACGATTTTCATTCTCGTATTATTTGTGGGTATCTTCTCCATTGTGTTTGGACTTCCGGGAACAATTATTATCCTTATCGATACGATTCTTTACGCACTATTTACAGGGTTTGATAAAATCGGCATCAAGATTCTCGCCATCTTGCTCGTCATCTCTCTCTTGGCAGAGGCCCTTGATTTTGTACTGGGAATGGCGGGTGCTGCGAGATTCGACGCTTCAAAAAAAGGGATATGGGCTTCTGTGACAGGAGGCTTCATCGGCGCCATCATCATGACACCGGTTCTTTTCGGCTTTGGCACAATCGCCGGAATTTTTTTGGGAGGATTTACGGGTATTCTGATCACGGAGCTGATCAGTCAGGGACAGTTGAAACCGACAATCAGGACCGGGTATGGCATTATCCTGGGAAGGTTTACGGGTATGCTTGCTAAAGGTTTTTTTGCTTTTGTGATGATCATTATCAGCCTGACAAATATATATTCATAATATAAGGACTCTTTTCATGACCAAAACGAAATCCAAATTTCAAGAATACGCCGAGGCGATCATCATCGCCATACTGATCGCTCTCTTTATCAGAACATTTGTCGTTCAGGCCTTTAAAATCCCTTCCGGCTCAATGAAACAGACTTTTCAAATCGGTGATCATATCCTGGTCAGCAAATTCATCCATGGCATAAAAATACCCTTCATAAGAAAAACCATCATCCCCATAAGCGATCCGAAAAGAGGTGATATCGTTGTTTTTATTTATCCTGAAGACAGATCCAAGGATTTTATCAAACGGGTCATTGCAATCGGTGGAGACACTATAGAAATCAGAAATAAGAAAATTTTTCTCAATGGATTGCCGCACAGCGATTCACATGCGATTTATTCAGATGACTTCATCATTCCCGGCGCCATCCAGCCTCGTGATAATTTCGGTCCCATTACGGTCCGCCCCGGCACCATATTCGTAATGGGCGATAACAGAGACCAGAGTTATGACAGTCGATTCTGGGGGTCTGTCGATCTGAAAGACGTCATGGGGAAGGCTTTTATGATATACTGGTCGTGGGATAAAGAAAACCGCGCAGTCCGCTGGAACAGGATCGGGCAAATCCCTCGATAATCACGATGTCACTTACAGTCCGATATAATCATCCTTCAAAAACATCTCAAGCTCCGCCATCCCTCCCAGGGACGGACGGAGACTTTTGAAAAAGTGGTCCTGCCCTTTCAAATACCTTGTCACATTTTATATCACAGATGTGATGACCATGGCTACTGAGAGTGCGATGATGGCAATCACGATTACCCAGGTGATGATGTTCATAACAGGGCCATTGGTGTAGTCTCCCATAATACGTCGGTCATTGATAAGAAAAAGCATGAATATCAAGACAAAGGGAAGCACGACGCCATTTATAACCTGAGAATAAAACATGATGGAAATCAGGGGGATGTCAGGCAGGAGAATGATTCCCGCCCCTAAAAAGATCATGAGAGAGTAAAGACCGTAGAATTGCGGCGCGCCCGAAAACTTATGGTTAAGGCTGGACTCCCACCCAAAAGCCTCGCAGATCGTATAAGCCGTGGAAAGTGGTAAAATAGAGGCGGCAAACAGTGAGGCATTGAGAAGACCAAAGGCAAACAACCATGAACAGTATGTCCCCGCCAGGGGCTGCAAAGCGAGGGCTGCATCCTTGGCCGTCTCTATTTTTATTCCATTTTGATACAGGGTAACGGCACAAAGCATTATGATGAAAAACGCGACGACATTGACTATAATGGATCCGAAGATCACATCCATACGGGCGAACTTGTAATCTGTCGGTTTAAGTCCCTTATCAACAATGGAAGACTGCAGATAAAATTGCATCCAGGGCGCAATAGTTGTCCCGACAACCCCAACAGCCATGGTGAGGAAGCGGAAATCAAACGTCAGGGTTGGTGTAATGAGGGCTTTACCGACCTGCCCCCAATCCGGTTTGCCCATAAAGCCTGAAACAATGTATGCCAGATAAAAAAGGCATGCGCCAAGGAATGCCTTCTCCACAGATTTGTAATTTCCCTTGACGACAAGCCACCAGACAAATATGGCTGCCAGAGGCACCGAGGAGTATTTGCTTATGCCGAAGATTTCCAAACTCGCCGCCACTCCGGCAAACTCTGAAATGGTGTTGCCCAGATTCGTAATAAACAGAACGATCATGAGATAAAACGTTACCCTGGCGCCGAAACGTTCCCGGATTAGGTCCGAAAGACCCTTGCCGGAAACAACACCCATACGGGCACACATTTCCTGAATAACGATAAGGGCAATGGTAATGGGAATCAGCGTCCAGAGAAGGGAAAGGCCAAACTCAGACCCGGCCAGAGAATAGGTCGTGATGCCACCTGCATCATTATCGACGTTGGAAGTGATAATTCCCGGGCCGATAAGGGCAAAAAACAGTCCCAGCGATTTCCAGGAACGCCTGCGAGTACCACTTTTAAACATGTCTCGAATTGATGTTCGGATATTTGTTTCAGACATGATTTTCTATCACCATCTTCTTCCATCGCCGTTACTTTCCCAATAAAGGGGCAACCACCTCAAGGAGATTTTTAAAAATGATTACACCCTTGATCCTGTCCGTTTCATCCACTACGGGTATGGCCATAATACCATACTTCGCAAACTGCTCGGCAATCTTTTCCTTATCCTCATCAAGAGATACAGACACAACCCTTGTATCCATCAGATCAGAAAGCATGGTTTCAGTAGGCGCAACCAAAAGTTCTCGTAGACTGAGCATACCCAAAAGATGATCTTCATCATCAGCTACATAAAGATAATAGACAAAGTCCATATCTTCCGCTTCTTTACGGATACATTCCAGGGCTTCCCCCGCGGTTATCAAAGGCGGAAAAGACAAAAACGATGTGGTCATGAGTCCTCCAGCTGTTTCTTCCGGATGGGCCAGCAATTCCTTCACGTCCTCTGCCATGTCCCTTTCCATCTCCATAAGGATGTCTTCCGCCTTGTCTTTCGGGAGGTCTCCCAGAAGATCAGCAGCTTCGCTTAGAGACATTTCCTCTATTATATCAGAGGCTTCTTCAATATTCATGTCTTTGATCAGACTCACTTGAATCTTGGGATCCGTTTCTTCGAGAGTCTCGGCAGCCGTTTCCACATCGAGTGACTGAAATACGGCGGCCCGTTTGTGTATATCAAGGTCCTCAATGATATCAGCCAGATCAGCGGGATGTAGCTGGGCAAGGCGGTTCTGTGCAATTCTAAGACGCAATAAATCCCTTGTAGACAGGGGTTGAACAAACTTCCAGGAAATAAATTGATCGGCAAGGGAATAATCCAGTAACCCACGCAAAAAAACGTCCATGGATTTCTCCAGACCCACGCGCCTCATCAAGCCGCGAAACCCGACATCCACGTGTACCAGGTGGAGGCTGTTGTGAGCTCTGAGAAATTGAAGATCATTCACCCGGCGAATCTTCGCCCCGTCGGTATCGACAATCTGCTTGTCCAACAGGGATTCCTTTAACATGACTTCCCCTTCCTGAATAACAGGCTCACGGAAGTCATCCTTGCTGACAATGTCGGCGACAAGGTCGTTTTCACCTTCACCAAGCTTGTGCCATGTCAGGAGATAGGATCCTTCTCCGCCGTTCCATTTTACGAGGATATGCGTAACAATCGGATAGGGTTCCGTCTCAAGATTGGCAAGGAGATCCAGAACCTTTCCTATCGGCCGTCCTTCCCGATCAACGATTTTCTTCCCAAGTATCTGGCTTAAAAACAAAAAAACCTGTGGTTCGGAATTTGCTACCATAAAAAATACCTCCAGGCTCGTCGGTCTATAGCATTATCGAAAACATTAAAAAAGCTTTTTTTATCAAGATTGATATGATATAAAAGACAGTGATTAAGAGATGATAATGACCGAACCGTAAAGAGGTTCAACGCCCTTTTAATTTAATCCAGAGAGATTGAAAAAGGCTACATGATGACAAAGAGTCCTTTCTGTTGCTTGGTTCGCCTTCCCACCCTAATGGGAAGGCTTTTTTATCATATTTCATGGGGTCAGAGGAAAACATAAAATGGATCAGAAAAAGAAGATCGTCATGGATGCGGAGGGAATTGACCGGTCCCTTGCCAGAGTTGCGTACGAAATTCTGGAGAAAAATAAGGGTGTCGATGACCTGTGCATTGTGGGAATCAGAACGGGCGGGGTTTACCTTGCAGACAGGTTGAAAGAAAAGATTTCGAGGATCGAGGGCATTGATGTCCCTATTGGAATTCTGGATATCACCTTATATCGGGATGATTTACGAATGAGCAATAGAAAGCCGCGGCTTGGCAAAACGGATATTCCTTTTTCCCTGGATAATAAAAAGGTCGTCCTCGTTGATGATGTCCTTTTCACGGGACGAACAATCAGAGCGGCCATGGACGCACTGATCGACTTCGGAAGACCCAAACTTATCCAGCTTGCCGTCCTGATTGACAGGGGGCACCGGGAGCTTCCCATCAGGGCGGATTTTGTAGGCAGGAACCTCCCATCCTCGTTATGGGAATCCGTTATTGTCAGTCTTACAGAAAAAAACGGGTCGGACGAAGTCCTCATTCAAGACAGCAACGATTAAGGAAAGTGTAACAAACCGTTAACTTATCAGCATTTGTCAGAGGTCAGATCATGAAATTGACAAGAAAAGATATCCTCGGCATCAAAGATCTTACTGTTGACGAAATCAATCTCATTCTCGAGACGGCAGAGTCCTTCATAGAAGTTTCCACAAGAGAAATCAAAAAAGTCCCGACTCTTAGAGGTAAAACCATTATTAATCTGTTTTTTGAAGCTTCTACGAGAACAAGGACATCCTTTGAGATTGCCGCGAAGAGATTGAGTGCCGACACCATTAACATCTCTGCCTCCACGAGCAGTGTGGTAAAGGGAGAAACCCTCGTCGATACAGCCAGGAACTTAGAGGCAATGAATCCGGACGTGATTGTGATCCGGCACAGTGCCGCGGGAGCGCCTCACATGCTGGCCGGAATGATCAAGCAGTCCATCATTAACGCGGGTGACGGAGCCCATGAACACCCTTCGCAGGCTTTACTGGATATGATGACCATCAAAGACAAGAAGGGGAGGATCGCCGGTCTCAAGGTTGCCATTGTGGGTGATATCGCTCACAGCCGGGTCGCCCGATCCAATATTCACGGCCTGACAAAAATGGGGGCAAAGGTGATCGTCGCCGGACCCGCCATGATGCTGCCAAGAAATATCGAACAGATGGGCGTCACCGTTTATCATCAACTTAAGGAAGCCATTAAAGACGTGGATATCATCATGATGCTAAGGATTCAGCTTGAAAGACAACAGCAGAGAACATTCCCTTCCCTCAGAGAATACTCGAATTATTTCTGCCTGAACAAGCAGAACATCACCCTCGCAAAAGAAGACGTTCTGGTCATGCATCCGGGGCCGATTAACCGAGGAATAGAAATTGCCTCGGACATTGCCGATGGGCCCTATTCGGTAATTCTTGACCAGGTGACAAATGGCGTTGCTGTTAGAATGGCCCTGCTTTATCTGTTGACAGGAGGGAAATCATGAAACTATTACTGAAAGGGGGAAGGCTTGTCGATCCTTCTCGGAATCTCGATGAACAGATGGATCTCATCGTTGAAAACGGAAAGATCCTGGAGATGGGGAAAAATCTGCACCACCCCGGAAAGAAAGTAACGGATACCGTTAATATTATTGACCTTAAGGGTCTGGTCGTCGTCCCGGGGTTGATCGATATGCATACCCATCTGCGTGAACCAGGTTTTGAATACAAAGAAACGATCCAGACAGGAAGCGAAGCCGCAGCTTCCGGTGGTTTCACGTCCGTTGCCTGCATGCCCAACACCAATCCCGTGAACGATACCCGTTCTATAACGGAGTTCATTAAGAAAAGGGCCGCTACCTGCAATCTCGTTAATGTCTTTCCTGTCGCATCTGTCAGTATGGGCTCTGAAGGGGCCTTCCTGACGGAATTTATGGATTTGATCGATGCGGGAGCCGTAGCCTTCTCAGATGACGGGAAACCCGTCATGGACGGCGCCCTGATGCGCAGGGCTCTTGAATATGCCTCCTCACTCGGCGTACCCATCATCTCCCACTGTGAAGATACGCATCTCTCATCCGGGGGATCGATGAACGAAGGGCGGGTATCCACCGAACTTGGCCTTCAGGGAATTCCCAGCATCGCAGAAGACTTGATGGTCGCAAGAGACATCATCATTGCCGGTTACACGAACACGACACTTCACATTGCCCATGTGAGCACTGCCGGAGCGGTCCAGTTGATCAGAGAAGCCAAGGAAAAGGGAATTAAAGTAACAGCAGAAACAGCTCCCCACTATTTCACCCTGACCGATGAGGCACTGAAAGATTTTGACACCAGTGCCAAGGTCAATCCCCCCCTGCGATCCATAGCAGATATCGAGGCTGTGAAGGGCGGGCTCAAAGACGGAACCATCGACGTCATCGCCAGTGACCATGCTCCACACGCTTCTACAGACAAAGAAGTGGAATTCGAATACGCAGCTTTCGGTATAACCGGGCTGGAGACATCCCTTTCTTTAAGCCTGAAACTCGTATCCGACGGGCTCCTCAGCCTGAGTCAACTGATACTTAAGATGAGCACAAATCCTGCGAAAATCCTTAATATTCCTAAGGGAACCCTGAAAACAGGTTTCGATGCCGATATAACCGTCATAGACCTGAAGAAGCGTTGGACAGTGGACCGTGGCAACCTTCGTTCGAAAGGCAGGAACACCCCGTTTCACGGGTGGGTGATGACAGGGAGGGCCGTCACAACGATTATGGGCGGGGAAATTACCTATCAGGAAATGACATAGGCATGCGGAGCACTTACAAGACGACAGGCATCATCCTCAGTTCCCTGGATTATGGAGAATCGGACCGCATCTTAACAGTCTTTACCAGCGATTTCGGCAAGTTGAAGGGAATTGCAAAAGGGGCCCGGCGCAGCAGGAAAAGATTCTCCAACGTCCTCGACCCGTTTTCATTCTCTCACATCATCTTTTCTAAAAAAGAACGGGATACCCTGGTCCTCATTGAAAGCTGTGATATCATCAACCACCATCCCGGTATTCGGGAGAACCTTGATAAAACCCTTTTTTCTTCTTACCTTTTGGAATTAACGGACAAATTTACCCAGGAAGGGAAGAAAGACATTGAATTGTTTCAACTCCTGCAACATTTTCTCGCCGTGTTAGATACGGAAAATCATCCCGAAGAATTTATCCGCTTTTTTGAAATACGCCTTTTGAAACTTTCCGGTTACGAACCGGTTTTAGATCGATGCATGCACTGCAAGAAACCGGTCAGTCATGCGGAGGTGTATCGATTTATCCCGAGCAAGGGAGGGATAAGGTGCACTGCCTGCCACCAGAACCATTTCGATTCCTTTCCTGTTTCCGTCGGTACTCTTAAAACCCTCCTGCTGGGGAAGGAAATGGATATTCAAAAAATCAACCGGATAGCCCTCTCCGATCAATCAGCAAAGGAAAGCAAGGTCATCCTTTCCCGCTTCATTCATCATCTGCTGGGGAAGGACCTGAAATCCCTCCAGGTGCTCAATCAAATCCGGGCAATGGGCGTTTGATTCCCATAAAACGTCATCCTTTTTGATATTGACACATGTTTTTCATCATGTTAATAACACGGGTAAAATATCTATGAAAATCAAAGAAGAAGACATCATATCATTTAGGAGGGTCAGGTGAACTTTCAGGAATTGATACTCGCCCTGAACACGTACTGGGCGGATTATGGATGCGTCATTCAGCAACCCTATGATCTTGAGGTGGGGGCCGGTACCTTCAATCCCGCAACTTTTCTACGAGCGCTCGGACCGGAGCCCTGGAATGTGGCCTATGTCGAACCCTCCCGGAGGCCCACCGACGGCAGGTATGGAGAAAACCCGAACCGCCTGCAGCATTACTATCAGTATCAGGTTATTTTGAAACCGTCACCTCTCGACATCCAGGAGCTTTATCTCGACTCGCTGAGGAGTTTCGGAATAGATCCCCTTGATCATGATATCCGGTTTGTCGAAGATGACTGGGAATCTCCCACACTGGGAGCATGGGGACTCGGATGGGAAGTATGGCTCGATGGGATGGAAATCACTCAGTTTACATACTTCCAGCAATGCGGAGGCATTGATCTGAACCCCATATGCGGTGAATTGACATACGGCATTGAGCGCATCGCCATGTATATTCAGGATATTGACAATGTGTACCAGCTTAAATGGAATGACCAGGTAACTTACGGAGATGTCCACCATCAGGGCGAGGTGGAGTGGTCTCACTATAATTTTGAACTGGCAGACGTTGACATGTTGAGAAAATTTTTCGACATGTGCGAGGCAGAATCCATCAGGATGGCGGAGCAAGATCTGGTATTGCCCGGATACGATTACTGTCTCAAGTGTTCTCATATATTCAACCTGTTGAATGCCAGGGGAGCCATCAGTGTAGCGGAGCGGACAAGCTACATCGGCAGGGTAAGAAACCTGGCCCGGCTGAGTGCCGAAGGTTATCTCAAACAGAGAGAAACGATGGGCTATCCTTTAATGGGAAAGATTAAGAAATAAAAGCGGGGCGACGACGTCTGAATGCTTAACAATATCAAATTCCAGAGCTACTGAACCTTTGGTATTTTAATGTTTGAGCGTTCGATTTGTTTAGAATTCAGATATTCGATTTTAGAATTTTTTTATAATGGAGTTGACTGATGGGAAAGGAACTGCTGCTTGAAATAGGAACGGAGGAAATACCGGCTGCTTTTTTACCAAAAGCAATTAAAGACATGGATGACATCATCCGCAAAGAGTTCTCAGGTAGAAGGATCCACCACGGTGACATCAAGACCATGGCCACGCCAAGAAGGCTTTGTCTCTGCGTAGCAGATCTTTCAACCAGACAGGAAGACCAGGTCGTTGAAAAAATGGGACCTGCAAAAAATGTCGCTTTTGATAAAGACGGCAATCCATCCAAAGCCGCCATCGGTTTCGCCAGGGGACAGGGGCTGGATGTCAATGAACTCGAAATGATTACAACGGAAAAGGGAGAATACGTCTGCGCCCGGAAAAAAATTACGGGTGAATACACAAAAACCCTTTTGCCCAACATCCTGGTGAAATTTATCGGTTCCATCCCATTCAAGAAATCCATGCGCTGGTCAAACCTTGACTTTCGGTTTGCTCGACCCATCCACTGGATTGTTGCGATATACGGAGGAGAAACGATCCCGTTTAACATCGAAAATATCACAAGCGGAAACAAAAGCCACGGTCATCGTTTCATGAGCCCGAAACCCTTTGTTGTCAAGAGCTTCAAGGAATACCTATTGAAATGCAGGAAGAACTATGTGATCGTAGATCCGGAAGAACGGAGAAAAACTATCCTTGAGGAAGCGCAAAAAGTTGCAGAGAGTGTTAACGGAAAAATTTATTTCACTGATGACCTCCTTGAAACCGTTACCTATCTGACCGAGTATCCGACAGCCGTCTGCGGCAGTTTTGACAAGGAATATCTGAAAATCCCCAAAGAAGTTCTAACGACTTCCATGATTTCCCACCAGAAATACTTTCCCGTCGTAGACGAGGGAGGACGCTTACTGCCATATTTCATCACCATCAACAACACTCTGGCACGGGATCCCGTCATTGTCGCCCGGGGGAATGAGAAGGTGATTCGTGCACGGCTTGCGGACGCGAAATTCTTCTTTGAAGAAGACCAGAAAACTTCCCTCGACGTGCATTTCGAAAAGCTCAAACAAGTCGTTTTTCATACCCAGTTGGGAACTTCCTATGAAAAAATCATGCAGGTCCGGAAGCTCGCCCAGTACATTGCGGATCAGATTAATCCCTCTCTCAAAGAAACTGTCGATCGGACGGCGGTTCTTGCCAAGGCGGACCTGGAAACACAGATGGTTTGCGAATTCACGGAACTTCAGGGAATCATGGGGCGTGAATATGCCTTGATCGCCGGAGAAAAGCCTGTTGTTGCAAAAGCTATTTATGAACATTATCTTCCCGTTGCAGCCGGTGGAACCCTGCCGGAAACGGATGAGGGATCCATTGTCAGTGTTGCAGATAAGATCGACACCATTGTCGGGTTCTTCGGTGTTAATTTGGTTCCCACGGGAACGGCTGACCCTTACGCATTGAGAAGGCAGGCACTTGGAATCATTAACATTATTCTGAATAAACAGTATTCACTTCAATTGGGTGATCTGATTGATAAAAGTCTGGCCATTATGGGTGAAAAATTAAAGAGGCATCCCGGAGAAATCAGAGCCGATGTTCTGGAATTTTTTAAAGGGAGATTTGAAAACCAGCTTATTTCTCAGGGGCATCCCTATGACGTGGTCGATGCCGTCCTTGCGACAGGTGTATCAGATATCGTGCAATCCCAGAAAAAAATCGAAGCCATGGAAATATTCAAGAGCCATGCGGATTTCGAGCCACTGGCAACCGCCTTCAAACGGGTCGGCAACATTATCAAGGGCTTTGAAAATGGTTCCATTGATCCGGCAAAATTCGACAGTGTTGAAGAAAAACAATTATTTACCTCATACTTAAACATTAGTGAACAAGTTGTCAGTTATATCGGCAGGGCTGATTATCGATCCGCCCTGCTTGAACTCGCCCGCATGAGAAAGTCCGTGGATGATTTCTTCGAAAAAGTCCTTGTCATGGTAAAAGACGATGCCGTCAGATTCAACCGCCTTTCACTCTTAAAAGAGATATCGAATTTATTTCATAGAATTGCCGATTTTTCAAAAATTGTCACAGACGCATGATTTTCCGTCACCACGACATTCCTTTTCCTGATGCTGAAGCGCCCGCAGGGTGGAGCTTTCCGGCAAAGAAGACGGTTGTTTCATGTCGCGTCCCTGTTTCCCAATCATAAGGCTGGACATGACTGTTTTTTGATATGCGTTAATTGACTCGTAAGTTTCTGTTGAATTTTTTTTTATTCTGATTTAGTCTCAATCGTCATAAGGATTGCTTACACCAGCTTGAAAATTGAAGCTCCCCGCTGAAGGCAGGGCTTGCGGGACGCGCTCCCGATCAATCCTGATGATTAACATATACGAATCCTGGATGGAGCGAAACAAAAAATGTTTGACCAAGCGACAGCAAACGTAAATCAGGCCGCCCTTGAAGAGAAACTGCGTCTCCGCAAGGCGCTGCAGGATATTACAAATCGCATTCATGCGGCACAGAACACGAAGCAGATCCTCGTGGATCTGAAAGACGGCATTTTAAACCTTTTCAATGCCCATTCGATCACGATATATGTCGTAGACAAACCGAGAAGTGAAATCTACTCGATGTTTCTTGTCGGCGGATCTCAACTGAAAGAAATCCGGGTGCCTATCAATAATAAAAGTATTGCGGGATATGTGGCATATGCCGGCAAGACAGTCAACATCGCCGATGTTTACGACCGGGAAGAGCTTCAGAGGATGGATCCGGAATTGGCTTTTGACTACACCTGGGACAAGAAATCCGGGTTCAAGACTACAGAAGTTTTGGCAACCCCCGTTTTATATGAAAAAACGCTCAAAGGGGTCATCCAGATCCTGAATAAAAAGGGAGGAGGCAAATTTACTGAGGACGAGCAGGGATTCCTTCAGGAGATTGCCGACGTCCTGGGCGTTGCCTTCTATAATCAGGAACGATACGCAAAAAAACGAAAAACAAAGTTCGACTTCCTCGTCAGCCGGGGACTGCTCAAAGAGGACCAACTGGACAACGCCTGGGAAGAATCACGAGAAAAAAAAGAGACCATGGAAGCTTTCCTGATGGGAAAACACAAAATTTCAAAAGATGATATCGTCAAATCTTACGAAGAGTTTTTCCGCTGTAAAGTCGTCTTGTTCAATGACAAATTCCCGATTCCGGGGGAGCTGTTAAGAAACCTGAAAAAAGAGTATCTGCGCCGGGAGTTATGGGTCCCTCTGGAAAAAAAAGACGGGAATATCCACATCATTGTCGATGACCCCAACAACATCCTGAAACGGGACACCATTGAAAGCATCTTAAAAACAAAGGCCGTGAAGTACGATGTCGCTCTGACGGAAGATATATTGAAATTCATCAATCTGTTTTTTGCGTCCACTGAAGATGAATCGTCCATCAACGATCTTTTAGGAAAGCTTGATTCTGATGAGGAGGTCGAGGATGAAGAAGGTGAAGACGTTGTCACCGAATCGGACAGCGTCATCATGCAACTTGTGAACAAGATTATCAATGACGCATACGCACGGCGGACATCCGATATCCATATTGAACCCAATATCGGAAAAAAGAATGTGGAAATCCGCTACAGGGTTGATGGAGACTGCATGATCTATCAGACGCTTCCCTTTAGTTACCGGGCTGCTCTCGTCTCACGAATCAAGATCATGTCCAACCTCGACATTACCGTGAAACGACTCCCTCAGGACGGGAAGATAAAATTCAGGAGATCCGGGGGAGACGAAATCGAACTCCGCGTGGCTACGATACCGACCCAGGGCGGTGTTGAGGATGTGGTCATGCGAATTCTCGCCAAGGGTTCAACCCTGCCCCTGGAAGCCATGGCGCTGTCTGAAAGAAACCTCAAGGAACTCATCAATTGTGCTGAAAAGCCATACGGTATGATCCTGGTCGTCGGGCCCACCGGGTCCGGAAAGACCACGACTCTCCACGCCGTGCTCCACCATATCAACAAGCCTGACAGAAAAATATGGACGGCGGAAGATCCTGTTGAAATCACGCAGTACGGCCTTCGTCAGGTCCAGGTTCAGTCCAAGATCGGATTTGATTTTGCCGCCGCCATGCGCGCCTTTCTCCGGGCCGACCCGGACGTTATCATGGTCGGAGAAATGAGGGATCATGAAACGGCAAAGACAGGTGTTGAGGCATCTCTGACAGGACATCTGGTTTTCAGCACACTCCATACCAACAGCGCCCCTGAAACCATTGTCCGACTCCTCGATATGGGCATCGACCCCCTGAATTTCGCAGATTCCCTTTTAGGCATCCTCGCCCAACGACTGGTGAGAACCCTCTGCAAGAACTGCAAGGAAGCCTATCACCCGACAAAGGAGGAATACGATGACATTGAAGAAAGTTACGGGCCAGAATATTTTGCAAAACTGAATATCCCCTATACAGACGATTTGACCTTATACCGGCCGAAAGGTTGTGACGCCTGTGACAAGACCGGATATAAGGGAAGGATGGGCATTCACGAACTTCTCGTCAATACGGACGAGGTTAAAAAACTGATTCAGAAACGCGCTTCCGTCGAGGTCATCCGCGATTTGGGGATCACCGAAGGCATGACGACCCTGCTTCAGGATGGTATTTATAAGTCTATTAAGGGTTTCACCGATTTCAAACAGGTGCGCAGGGTCTGCATCAAGTAAGTCCAACATCATCTGGTGATCTAAACGAAAGACATCCTGCCTTCGGATATAATATCCTTTCGATATAACACCATTTCCATTCCCGGCAATGATTGCACGAAAATTCCCGCTATGCCGAAATTAGATATTTGTACAAGGGGTGCTGAAAAAGATTCACTCAATATGTTCGGGATCGAATATATACCCCACAGAGCGCAAACTCCGGAAGAATACGGGGTGCTGGGGGTCGTCCTCAAAGTATTTTCGGAACCGTACGATAAAATTGTCCACGGTCCTCGTCGGCGTGGTTCCCACGTATCCCCATCCGATCTCCAGGAGTTCGTTCCGGGAGAGGGGCTTCCCGCGGTTTGCAATGAAAAGCTTCAGGATTTTAGCTTCCTGTTCCGTCAGGGTCACCTGGCCCAACCGGCAATGCGCCGTAAATCTATCGAAATCGACGGTGTTTCCTCCGAAGGTATAGGTATTTCGTACACAGGAAAGAGCCGCCCTGGAGGGATTGTTCTCCTCGCTCCAGGCGGCCCTTATCAGAAGCCGTTCGACACGGAGTAGGAACTCGTCGAGGTTGAAGGGTTTTGACAGGTAATCGTCCACACCGTAGGACAGGCCTTTCACCCGGTATTCCGGTTCACTCTTTGCGGTAATAATGAGAATAGGAATCCGTTCATCCTCGAGACGGATATTGCGAAGGATCGATAAGCCATCTATACCGGGAAGCATGATATCGAGGACGATCATGTCCGGTTTCCGTTCTTTCCACTCCCTGAGGCCGGAGGAACCATCTGCTGCGATCATGACGTCATAACCCCTGAGGGAAAGGTTCAGTCTCAGACCTTCCGCTATATGTCCGTCATCTTCGATGATGAGAATTCTCTTCTTCCCGGAATTCTTCATGAATGAACCTCATTGCCCGGATCTGCCATCTTTATAATCATTTCTCTGTCTTATCCTTCAACTCGAATCCGCAGTGGCAGCGTCAGGGTAAAAACGGTCCCCTTCCCTTCCCCCTCGCTTTCTGCAGTCACCTTTCCCCTGTGAATTCTCGCAATCTGCTGAACCATGTACAGCCCCAGACCGCTTCCTTTGGCCGTCATGTCGTCGGCATGGCCGACCTGGTAAAATATTCTGAAGATCTTTTTGATCTCCGACTGCTGGATTCCGATTCCATTGTCTTCAAACCGGACATCCAATCCTTTCTTCCGGGGAATAAAACGCACGTCAAGCCGGGGATTGGCTGATTCGTTGTACTTCATGGCATTGATCATGATGTTCATCAGCAACATATCAAAAAGGGGGGGATTGATCTGGCAATGTATCGGCATTTCTGCAGGGTTATGTACCCTGACTTCAAAATTGCGAAACAGGTCGGCGTTGTTCTGGTAAAACTGCGATACGGTACGGACCAGGTCCTCTTTGACAAATTCCTTCCGGAAACTCCCGCTTTCGATCCTTGCAAGGTTCAGAATTCGGTTGATATGGTCAAGGAGCCGGTCCACGTCCAGGATCATGTATCCGATATATTTGATCTGCTCCTCCCGGGAAAGTTCGTGTTTCGCAAAAGTATCCAGGTAAAGTTTCAACGACGTTACGGGCGTCTTCAACTCGTGAGTGAAACTGTTAATGAAATTCCGCTGCAGTCGATAGAGCTGCCATGTTTTCTGGTTGTATATGAAAATGATAAAAACACCGACCAGGATGATCCCCATAAGAATGGAGAGAACCATAATGACGACCCATGTCTTGACTTCGAAAAACTGACCGGGATCGAGATGGTGCTTCTGGACGACCTCTGACAACACCGCGCTGACCTCGATATACCAGTAGATGTAGAGGAACAGGGAGGTGGCAAGGGCAAGAATGGAGAAGACAAAGATAAAAATAGGGTGATAATACCACTTGAATCGGTTCACTTATGAAACTCCTGCACGGCTGGTTTTGGCCCTTGGTGAAATACGTATAACAGGGCGCTATCCATGTCAATAGACAATTATTCCCCCCTTTTTATCTGGAAGCCCTTGTTTTGTAAAACTTTTGTAAAACAACAAAACAGGCCTTTTCTTCCTCGCGGTTTTCACCTAAGTAAGTCTTCATCAGTCACAAACAACTTCAAGTCAAGAAAGGAAGTACCCCTATGCCGACATCACAGACCGTTCATCACCTGCGAACCCGGGCCAGGATCATGCTCACAAGCGCATTTGGGCCCTATGCGCAGGATGATGAATACGGAAGCAGAAAAATCAACCCCATGGAACTTTATCAGAACCAGGTGACACGAGTCCAGGGGGGTTTCTCTCTCCGGATGTTCCATCGTACCTTCAGTCTGATGATGCTTCAGGCCAACATCGACGCACCCTGCACAGTTCTCGATTTCCCCTCTCTCGAAGAGTTCCTCCGCGAAATCCGTGAGAATGATTACGACATCGTCGGGATCAGCGCCATCATTCCCAACGTCGGAAAAGTGCAAAAAATGTGCGATCTGATCCGAAAGCACCGGCCAAATGCAACGATCGTCGTCGGGGGGCACATCTCCAATAAGGAAGACATCGACCGCTTACTCGATGCCGACCATATCGTCATGGGAGACGGAATTCGGTGGTTCCGTAAATTCCTCGGTCAGGATGAGAAATCCCCCGTCCGGCATCCCATGGTCTACTCTGGTTTCGGCGCCCGGATGATAGGGATCGACTTGCCGCAAACGCGTGGTCGTACCGCCGCTATCCTGATTCCCTCCGTGGGCTGTCCCGTAGGTTGTAACTTCTGTTCCACTTCTGCCCTCTTCGGAGGCAAGGGGAACTTCATCAATTTCTACGAGACGGGGGATGAACTCTTTTCCGTCATGTGCCAGATCGAGGAAAAACTCTCGGTGCAATCCTTTTTCGTTCTCGACGAAAATTTTCTCTATCACCGGAAGCGGGCCCTCCGGCTCCTGGAACTGATGGACGAGAACAGAAAAAGCTGGGCACTCTATGTATTCAGTTCTGCCCGTGTCTTGCAGTCCTACACCATTGAACAGTTAGTAGGACTCGGCGTTGCCTGGGTCTGGATGGGCCTGGAAGGCGAGAACAGCCGGTACGGCAAGCTTGCCGACGTAGACACAGGAACGCTTGTCAGAACCCTACAGTCCCATGGAATCCGCGTCCTGGGATCGTCGATTATCGGCTTGGAAAATCACACGCCGGAAAACATAGATAGCGTTATCGATCACGCCGTGAACCATGACACCGATTTCCACCAGTTCATGCTTTACACCCCGAATCCGGGAACGCCTCTTTATGAACAGCACCGAAAAGACGGCACCCTTCTTCTCGAATCGGAGTTCCCTGTGGCCGACGCTCACGGCCAGTACCGCTTTAACTACCGTCACCCCCACATAAAAGACGGACGGGAAGAGGAATATCTTATCCGGGCCTTCCGCAGGGATTTCGAGATCAATGGCCCCAGTCTCTACCGCCTCATAAGAACGATGTTGCAAGGATGGCAGAAATACAGGGACCATTCGGACCTTCGAATCCGGGAGCGCTTCAACTGGGATGCGGCGCCCCTTCGCTCTGCCTATGCCGGCGCCGTCTGGGCCATGAAAAAGTGGTACCGGGGAAATGCACGGATGTCGGAAAAGATGAACGCCCTCCTGAAAGATATTTACAGAACCTTCGGCTGGAAAACGCGAATCTTAACACCCGTCATCGGCCTGTACGCCCTTGCAAAGCTCAAACGGGAAGAAAAAAGGCTGAAAGCGGGCTGGGTCTATGAACCATGCTCATTCATTCAGAAAAACAGCGCAGCCCTTGCCCCGAAGAATAAAGGCGCCTCCCGTATCAAAATCGCCATTCCGGAGGCTCCCCGCATCGTCTCCGCAGCTGTATCGGCTTCCGGCACATGAGTGAGACGGCTGACGACGGGACGTCCTGTCAGCGAAGCTTGTCTTTCCACTCACCAAGCTTCTGCAGGGCCTCAATGGGTGTGATGTTCATGACATCCAGTGCTTTCAGCTCGGTGATAACGACATCTTCCTCACTGATAAAGAGGTTCAACTGCGCCTTATCCTTCCTGGCGGCCGATTTTTTGCCGCGGGCAATCTTCGGCATGCCCACCTCGTCGAATTCGCCCTTCTCAAGATTATTCAATATTTCCTTGGCCCGGGTGATGACCTCATCGGGAACTCCGGCAATCCCGGCCACCTGAATACCATAACTCCGGTTCGTTCCACCTTCCATGATTTTCCTGAGGAAAATGATCCTGTCACCCCATTCCTTGACGGCAATATTGAAATTTTTCACGCCCTCCTTCGTGAAGGCCAGATCGGTCAACTGGTGGTAATGGGTAGCAAAGAGCGTGCGCGCCCCAATGTGTTCGGTATCGTGTATATATTCCGCCGCCGCCCAGGCGATGCTCAACCCGTCAAACGTGCTCGTCCCCCGCCCCACTTCATCCAGGATAACCAGACTCCTCCGGGAGGCATTTTTCAGGATACCGGCCACTTCGTTCATCTCGACCATGAAAGTGCTCTGGCCTCTGGTCAAACTATCCGCTGCGCCGATCCGGGTAAATATGCGGTCAACAATCCCGATGCGGGCCTCCGATGCGGGAACGAAACTCCCCATCTGGGCGAGAATGACGATGAGAGCAACCTGCCTGATGTATGTTGATTTCCCCGCCATGTTGGGACCCGTGATGATGAGAAGGCGATTTTTTTCCAGATCAAGATAGACATCATTCGGTACGAAACCGTCTGTATGAGGCATTCTTTCCACAACGGGGTGCCTGCCGTCCCTGATCTCAATTCTGTCTTCATTATCCACGACGGGACAGCAGTAATGATAGCGTTCCGCCACCTCGGCAAGCGACGCAACGGCATCCATCTCCGCAATAAGGGAAGCCGTCGTCTGGATCCTCTTGATTTCTTTTGCGATCCTTCCCCTGATTTCAACAAAAAGGGCGTATTCTCTTTCTTTGCGGCGGTCCTCCGCAGTCAAAACGGTATATTCATATTCCTTGAGTTCCTGATTGATATACCGCTCTGCGTTCACCAAGGTTTGCTTCCGGATGTAATCGTCGGGAACAAATTCCGCATTGGCTTTCGTGACTTCGATATAATATCCGAATATGCTGTTGAACCCGACCTTGAGAGAATTGATTCCCGTTTTTTTTCTCTCTTTTTCCTCGAGAGCGGCAATTCCCTGTTTCCCATTCCTGCCTATGGCAATCAGTTCATCGAGATCGCGGTCATAGCCCTCTTTGATCATGCCGCCTTCCCGAATCGTCAGCGGGGCATCCTCGACAATGGAGCCCTCAACCAGGGATAAGATATCCGTCATTTCATCCATTCCCGCATAAACGGAAGCAAGCAGCGGTGTTTCCATCTCGTAAATAAGCGACCGGATTTCAGGTAGAACCTTTACGGAGTTCTTCAGGGCAATAATGTCCCGTCCATTGGCCACCCCCATGGATATTCTGCTGGCAAGTCTTTCCAGGTCATAGACATGGGAAAGAACCTGACGCAGGTTTCCCCTCAAAACATGGCGTACCTTTATTTCATAGACTGCCGTGAGCCTTTCCGCGATCTTTTCAGGGTTCACAAGAGGATAATTGAGCCACCATCGCAATCTTCTGCCGCCCATGGGGGTGACGGTTTCATCGATCATGTAAAAGAGAGACCCCTCTTTTTTTAAATCTGTTATGGTGGCAAACAGCTCGAGATTCCTCTTTGCTATATCATCCAGGATGAGGTAGTTACCCGTCTCATACCACTCTATGATATTGATGTGCCTGAGCCGGTCTTTTTGTGTTTCCGTTACATACCGCAGAATGGCACCGGCTGCGGCAACGACCGCCGGATGGCTCGCAATGTTCAGCCGGCTTAAATGATCTTCCGTAAAATATTCTCTCAAATGGGAGAGTGCCCCGTCATAATCAAAATAATCAGCGGAAAAATAGTTGATCCTGCACCCTGCCGTCTGGCGGGGAAAAGCTTTTGTAACGCTTTCGCTCTTGAAATCTTCACCGAGAATCATCTCCCTGAAGTCAAGACCGCTGAGTTCAGCCATGAAAAACTCCCTGTCCAGAAACTCAGCCACCCGAAACTCCCCCGTCGAGATATCCAGGAAAGCAAGACCAAAAGTCTGATCAACCCTCGACAGGGCCGCCAGGAAATTATTCTCCTTTGCATTCAGATTTTCAGCGTCCACAAAGAGCCCCGGCGTGATAATCCGCACCACCTCTCTTTTTACGATACCTTTCGCAAGCTTCGGGTCTTCCACCTGTTCACAGATGGCTACCTTGAATCCCCCTTCGATGAGTTTTGCGATATATAAAGAAGCCGCGTGGTAGGGTATGCCGCAGAGAGGAATGCTGTCATCCTTGCCTTTGTTTCTTGATGTCAGGGTGATATCGAGAACCCTGGATGCGGTGACGGCATCCTCGAAAAACATCTCATAAAAATCACCCATCCTGAAAAACAGGATACAGTCCTTATGCTGTTCCTTGATATCGAGGTACTGTCTCATGGCCGGAGTCAGATTCATTCCCATCTGTCCCCCTTCTTTTTCAGATCAACGTGTTGGACCCTTTCCACCCTCCCTCGGTCACTGATGAATGCATTCAGAAGCCAGCTGACAATGCTGATTACAAGGGAACCGAATATCGCTGTCCAGAATCCGTGAACCTCAAAACCAGGGATGACACTGGAGGCCATTTTCAACATCAGGGCATTGATCAAAAAGGTAAAGAGACCGAGGCTCAGGATGTTGATCGGCAGAGTCAGGACGATGAGAATCGGGCGAAACAATGCGTTCAGAATGCCCAGCACGGCGGCTGCAAAAAACGCAGAGAAAAAACCCTTTATCTCAATTCCGTCCAGCATGTAGGATGCAAGAATGATGGCGGATGTCAGAATCAGCCACCGGATTAAAAGCCCCATCATCTAATATTCTCCATGTCATTAAGATTCGTGATCCGAGATTATCTTCTCTGATCCGCTAATCTCTTAACGTGTCATCGAAAATTTTTCAAGTATCGAGTTGGTTCCGATAATCCTTGATATATCATATTCGATAGGATATGAATTTTTTTAT